>JAIRYN010000057.1 GCA_031267575.1 Synergistaceae bacterium
ACTTCATGCTTCCCTGAGCTTGGACATTTACAACTTTTACTCGCCGTGTTATTATTCGCTCTCCAATGTAAAATGTGGTATAAAACATGAGATATATCGGCGGAGAAAATTGGGATTCTAAATTTTGAGCCAAGGTTTTGATCAAGTTAATCTAGGGAGAGAAAGTCATGATTTCAACGCTTGTTTTTCACGTAAAATCGGATATAATAATAAACAAGCAACAAGCAACAAGCATTATCTTCTTAAATTCTTAAAATTCTTCAAAGCTCTTTGTCTCTTTGATATAATAACTATTGCGGCTTCGTTTTGGCGTGTTTCACACGTCTTAGCGAGGTCGCTTTTTTATTGTAATTATTCAAACTCAGGGGAGCGGATTTCATGTTTGATAGATTGCTCTCGAAAAGAAGACGTAAGCTGGGAGCTTCATGAGTTCGAACAACTCATACTAGATAATGAGGAACTTATCGCATTGAGAAAGGTTAGTTTGACTTCGACAATAAAGGTAATTGCGAGACGCGACGCTGTTGTCCTGTACGGCGCAGGGGCATTATGACTGAAAATATGCCGGAGCATATCACACAGGAGTTCCTTGACATAATCAAGCTGCCCAACCTCGGCGGCAAGCGGCTGAATTATTTGCTTGTTATGCCCTGTTATATTGAAAACATAGCGAGGCTATACCAATTTCCTCACGGTATAACCTTGGTATCGTCCGCACTCAAAGTAAGCGGGCGGAGCGTGTTCACGCTCAACCTCAACTATAAAGAAAACCCGCTTGAACTGCTGAGGCACGTTATTGTTGAAAACAACATCGATGTTGTCGCGACGGGCGGGTTAAGCGGGAATTATGACGCGCTGAAAAGCGTGTTGGATTGCGCGAAGTCTGCCAAAGCCGATGTTGTCGCAATTGTCGGTGGGGGGATTATAACCGCCGACCCGATCATTGCGATGCAAGCCTTGGAGACCGCCGACTACGGCGTTATCGGCGAGGGCGAGATAACGATCAACGAACTTGCTTACGCGCTTGAAAACGATTTAGACGTTGCGGCTGTGGCGGGTATCGTGACGAAATCCGGCATGATAACAAAATCGCGTGCGGAGATTGCAAACTTGGATTGTTTACCGTTTCCCGACTATGACGGTTTTGAATTTGCGTATCTAATGGGTGAAAAAATGTATCATGCGGCGAATATTGTTGAAAAAAGCGCGCTTCTCGCGGCGAGCCGCAGCTGCCCGTATAACTGCACGTTTTGTTTTCATTCAAGCGGCAAAAAATACCGTCGCCGTTCGCTTGACAATGTATTTGAAGAGATTGATTACATTGTGAACAAATACAAGCCGGCAATGCTCTTTATGAATGATGAATTGTTTTTTTCCAACCGTAAAGTAATCGGTGAATTTTGTGAACGAATTAAGAAATACAGCATTCCTTGGTCGTGTGCCGGAAGAGTTGATACGGTGAACCGGGAAATATTACAAACTGCAAAGGATTCGGGTTGTATCGCTCTGTCGCTTGGCATTGAAAGCGCGGACAATTCAATTCTCAAAAGTATGCGCAAAAATATAACGGTCGAGCAAATAGAAACGGCGTTCACGGCGGCGTATGACGTGGGCCTTGAAGCATACGGCAACCTCATTTTCGGCGATTTGGAAGAGACCCGCGAGACGATTATTCATTCGCTCAACTGGTGGAAAGCGCATCAGAATTGGACTATCTATCTTTTCTGGATATATACCTTCCCCGGCAGTCATTTGTACAAAACCGCAATCGAGCGCGGAATAATAACCGACCCTGTAAAGTATCTCAAAGACAATCGTATGCAAATTAACATTAGCAAAATGCCCGACAAAGAATACTGGGATATGGTCGTCAACGTCGAGTTGTTCCAGTGGCTGTACGGCGCGGGAATCGACGTTGACATTGAAGCCCTTGATTTCGGCGTTGTCGCGAAAAAACTGACGGACTTATGTGTGTCGGGTAAAGTCGCCGTTTGGCCGACAATTCTGACAGTCGCGGAAATGCTGAACAGAATATCTCCGGAGTTTGTCGCGCACCCGAACACGTTTTTTGTGAACGTCAACCCTCACGAGGAGCGCAGCAAGGGCGTATTTGAAATTACGGGCAAACCGCTCTTACTCCCGCAAGTTATAGAGGACAATCAAATTGAGACTGTGCTTTACGCTTTTCCGCAGGTCAAGTCAACCGCGTTGAACGAAATTGCCACGATGATTGACGACTTGTATCCGTCGGTAAAACGAATCGTAACGATTAAAGATTTACGATAAAAATTTTATAATTTTTAAATTAATATATATTCACATAAAAATACAAAACTAATTTTTAAAATCATCCTTATTTAATTCGAAATACTTATTTCAAAATTAATATATAATATTAAATTGATGGTATAGACAATTTCAATATCAGATACTATGCTGGGGACAATTCGAAGCCGAGTTTTTAAAATGAACGAGCTACGGGGTACTGCCAGCGAAATTCAAAGTTAGGAGAGAAGCGCATGAGAGATAAGAGAGATCAAACGCAAGGGTATCGGGAGAACCTCCAAGGATTTACTTTGATAGAAATTTTAGTGGCGACGATGGTATCGACTCTTGTTTTAGGGGCGATCATTTTATTGATGGGACAGGGCCTCAATCTGGTGGGATCCAACACTGCCTACACTGTGGCACAGCGTAGCGCGCTGTCCACCATCGAATTCATGCCCAAGGAGATCGCTTACGCTAGTCAGGTGGAAATCATATCCAATCCTGCTCATGTCATCACGGATAATTTGTTAAGTGAGGACTGGCATTATATCGTGCGGGCGACCGATAAGGTCCATCATCTCTACTGGGACAAAGGGCGCAAAGAAGAAGCGATTCTGGGCTCAGAGTTCGTTACGGATTTGAAGTTTGACGCGGATATATTTTCTCCTGATCAGTACGGAGGCGGACGAGTGCTGCTCTTTCACGTGGAAACGGAAAACAACAAAAAAAACGTCGCTTTGAACCGAGCTCGCCTCGTTCACACCCTAGAGGGAGTCATGGGCGAGGATAATGTTTCCATCGACGCTACTTTTACCGGTGGACCCATTCTTCGCTATCGAACGATATTGGTCAAGGACAATAGCGAGGTGGACCTATTCGGAAGTTTGAATACGGACGACGATGCCGTTCATTTCGACTATACAAAGCCCGACACCTGGGATCGTGTCAAACACTACACGCCCGTGACCAAAATCGACGCGACTCTGAACCTGTCGCGAGAGGTCCATAATCGGTTGGACCCGATGGAACCTCCCGTTTTCACCTGGATCGTCGCCCAAACCGAACTCTTCTTTTCAAAATACCCAGAACTCAGCGGAGACCTTTTCGATAGGTTGGAAAAAACGGAAAAACAGGAAAAACTGTTGCGCGTCTTGAAGGCGGACAGTTACTTGAAAAACCATCTAAACGACAGAACTGTGGATAAAAAAGCCACGAAAGACCCCTCGCAGATCAAAGAAAAGCCGTTTGAGCAAGGATATCGTGTTTTGGAAGTTTCCAGAGGGAAACAAATAAACGCGGATACCTACGGTACGGAGTTTTACCTCCACCTGGGGGGTATCATCAATACGATGTTGAGACAACCCGGCGACTACCAGGGCGCCCTATTGATCTCGATCGCCCATTATAAGGACAAGGACGGCACGTGGAACATGGCTCCTGCCTTTGCCACGTTGGGCGAGGATCAATCGTCCGGCAACCTGTGGGAAAGAGTCATGGACATCGTCAATAAGAGGGGCACCTTTGGGGGAGGGATGCTGAACGAGCACATACACTTTGGAAAAATCGTTCCAGCGCTGGATCAGAGCACCGGGCGGTGGACCTTTACCGCTTACGGGGGATACAACGCGAGGCGGAGAGGGCCGCAGATACTGCTGACGCTCACGGACGAGGACTTTCAACACCTGAAACCGAAAGACTCGTCAAAGCCCAACCTTTACGGAGTGACAAACTACACTCTCTACCTCGAGGGACAGTTGGCCTACACAAAAAGCAAAGCCCTGGATGGCGGATACGGCGTACTCCTGAACGGAACGACGCCTCAAACTGTTCAGGTTGGGATCGATAAGGTCAATGAATACCTGTCCTCAGGATACATGTTTCAGTTGGATCCCGGAGCGGGAGGATACCTCATGCGTTACGCCTATTATAAGGAAGCGAACTTGAATCAGGTCAGTCTCCTCGCAAACGAGGAGAACCGCCTTAATGTTTACGACCACGACGTGGGTGTCACCTTCGGAGTGCACCCCCTTTACGCCTACGACGCATCGAAATCCTATCACGGCAAACCGCGCACGAACGAGGCCCCTCAGGTTGTGAACTTTTTCACTACCTCAAATTCCGCGGACCTCACCGTTCTGTCGGAGGATCTTAACAAACACGTGGGCGTTTTGAACCCCGAGCAGAGAATATACTATCGTCTGCCCTTCATGCCTCCATCCGAAAACGGAGGAGGTAGTGAACCCTATTACACACGGGAATCCGTACTGCGTACCTTCACCCGAGGGCGTGATAAAATCGGATTGAGCCATTATGTCGACTATGGCGGGCCTTATGGCATGACCTACGGGGGAAGCAGCCGGTCCGTCTACAATCCCAAGCACATGCAGACCTGGCAGCTCTACTACAAAGAATCAGATGTTAACGGCACCCACGACCCCGAGACCAAAGTCACGATGGATTTCCCCTATAAAAATGATACTCGAAAGGGATACCGTTGGGACATGCGCGAGATAAAGGACGGAGCGAGCAAAGGCGTGCCAATTGTCTGGAGAACTCGGCATCTTGTCAAACTGACCGTTCTCGAGATCACACGGGATATCCTCGCGTCGGAGGTAGAGGAGGATTGGCGGTCTAGAATACACCACGACGGCTCCACGGATATGACATACGACCCTAAAGACATCATTCACCAAGCGGGCGACCTATTTGTCCGGCTGGAAATGGTACAAGTTAAAAACATCGACGACAACGTCGCGAACGACATCAATGACTCTCGGCAGTACTACTACTCCAAACCCATTTGGTTCGGCAAATTCAGAGGGGACTATTGGAGGGGAGACTCACCCTCTCTCTTTAAAAAGATGGGAAACAATATGGCGCACACCGTGTCACCTCCAGAACCCAAAGGAGGCGACAGGAAGACGTTCCAGCGTCGAGGCATGAGAATACGGTCCTGGAAGGATAATTTCGTGGGCTGGGACTTCGAAAATCCGAACCACGCGAGCGGAACCTACACCTGGAAAGATGACCTTATCGGGAAAAAACCACGGCATCCAGATCTGACATTAGGAAACGACACGGTTTGGACACCGCCTATCGCCATCGACCTGAAAGGATACGGCGTCCAAGGCGACTGGGGCAACCATGGGCAACACCCCAAAATTCAGAATGAGTGGCAAAATCCCGAGCACAGCCAATTCGGTCACAATAGCGTCGGCGCCAATGGGGAAGTCGGAACCAACAATAAGGGTTTTACAAACGATGTTCATTCCAACTATCAATGGGGGGATCGTCGCGGCGATACCTACGGAAATTATGCTTTTGTCGGCCAGAAAGTGAAGTTCGAGAGGAGAGAGAAAGGCAACAATCCTTCATATGTTTACGCCTATAACGGATATTATGACGACAAAATCTACGGTCGCTTGAGCATACAAAGACACTACGGTGTCAGCACTCCCCTTTATGGACTCTATGCCCTGCGAGGATGGGACTACCTCCTTCAAGACTTTACCAGCGCAAGTGGTCCCACTTACGACTTCAATGGTCTCAGCTACGCTGATGTCGCTGGGAAAAGATTCAGCTACCCCAACAAGCGTTTTCTGATGGTGGTGCAGGGCCTACAGATGTCCTATCAGCCTAGCCGTATCGACCTGAAGGGAGACTTTGTTCAGCCCAACCTCAACGCCGGCTCCATCAATTACTATCGCCGGGCTCCAGCAGGAACCCCCGATGTCGTTTTTAGAAAGGATCGCGTCCGTACTTTGGGGTTCCGCTTCTGGTCGGGCCCCGGTGGCAAAACGATGATTGGCGCCAACCTTAACAACCCCAATCAGTTCAAGTTTTACGATATGTGGTTTGATGAAGGGTTCACACCAAAGGAAGTTCGCACCATCCTGGGGTTGGATCCCAAACAATTCACGGACTCCACGCTGGATACGGAAATACCTAAACTTTACGAAACCCAGTAAAATCCAATAGAGAATAGGAGAGAAAAGCAATGACGAAGACCGGCGGAGTGATGAGAGAGTGTGTTTTTTCGCGATCACGGCGCGGAAGCGCGTTGCCTATAGCGATTATCGTGATGTTGCTTTTTATGATATTTTCCGCGGGAATGCTTGCATTGTCCAGGATGAACGTATCGCACGTCATTTTTTTCGAGCGCCGAAACGTTCTAGAACAGGCAACTCTGAGCTTGGCCCAGGCACTAGCTGACGAGATCGTGGAAAACGCGAGCGTCTGGTGGGCTGGCGATCCGACCGCAACGGGAAAGGGCGAACTCAATGTGCATTCCGGCCTGGGATTGGATATCCCCAAGATGAAATTTACCTACAGCGTGATTCCTGACAAACCCGACGCCTACATTCTCTTCGTTCGGGGCGAATACTCAGACAGTTCCAATGACGCGATATGGGGAGTATCGTTGGACATCTACCCAGACGCTTCCAATAAACTTCTGGTCCATTGGTCAAAGTCCGTTCAATTAGATGAATAAGATAAGATGAATAAGATAAGATGAATAAGATAGGATGAATAAAATAGGATAAATAAGATAGGATAAATAAAATAGGATGAATAAGATTAGGTATGGATAAGATAAGTGATATGAATAAGGTAGGTGGATAGATAAGACATGAAATCCGAACATGTATTTAGGACGTTTCATCCACGCGAAAAGAAGGGATTTTCGCTGATAGAGGTAATTTGCGCGTTGGTGATTTTGTTTTTGGTGATTTTGTCGACCTTGGCTGTGCTCGACTATACCCTGAAGGTCACCGTGGCCTCTCGAAATCGAATGGGCGCCTTTGCCGCGGCCGAACGAATGGCGGTTTTCGTTCTGGCGTCGAGTAAAGGCGCATCAAATCCACAGATGGACTCCAGCAACACATCCATCCACGGGCAAATCTCCATCAATGGAGTGAATCGGCCGATCGAGGTGGAAGCGATCACCTATAGGGAAAAAACATCCATAAGACTTGATCGGCTCATGAAGCGTTCTGCCTTTGTCACGTTTTTAAAAAAGTGAAACCCTAATCCTTTCCCGACAGTCGTGGCGCATCCGCTAGTTCTTTAGTTTCCACGCGACTGCCGGGATAGAGCAATGATGTCATGAGCGAAGTAGGCGATGTTGTGGCTGTGGTCGCCGATGCGTTCCAAGTTGCTGAGCATGTCAATGAAAGAAACGCCTTTTTCGGGGTCGCATTCGCCGCGGTTCAAACGCTCGATGTGGTTTTTGCGGTACTGTTGCTCCTGGGCGTCGATTTGCTTTTCCAGTTCTTTGATAACGTGATCCGCTTTGTTCGAGTCTTCGTACTTGAGAGAGTCCAACGCATGATTCAGAGCCACTTCCACCGTATCGTACATCCTCCAAAACTCCTCGGCGGCCTGCTCCGAAAAATGTCGGCCGTCCTCCAATCGGCTTTCGCTGAGCTCCGTCAAGTTTTCAAAATGGTCTCCCACCCGCTCCAAGTCTCCCGCGGCGTTGACATAACACCCTAAGACCGTGGAAACCTCGCCGGAAAGTCCCTTTTGCCATATTTCGGACGCATAAGACGAAATTGCCTGATTGATGACGTTGATCGCGTTCTCGTATTCGGCGAACTCCTGCAGAAGGCGCTCTGTGTCCTTTTCCTCGTAACATTTGCGAACCACGTCTGCCATTTTCAACGTGATGGATCCCATGTGGATCAGTTCATCCTTGACGGCCTCCACGGCCGCCGTGGAAGACGCCGCGATCAGCTTTTTGTCCAAATACAGTGGGCCTGTCTCCTCGTGAACATGACTGGCCGGGATGATTTTCTGTATCAGGCGGGTAAAAATGGACGTGAAAGGCAAAAAAAGGATGGTGTTGATCACATTGAAAATGGAATGAGCATTGGCCAATTGCCGCCCGATCTCAGACGATGAAAGCAGAATGACGTGCTTATAAAGAGGGAGGAAAGTCATGAAAATGACGACCCCAACGACGTTGAAGAGTACATGGGCCGCCGCCGCCTGCTTGGCCGAGCGGTTAGCTCCGATGGTAGCCAGCACGGCCGTGATGGTGGTGCCGATATTATCCCCCAAAATGATGGGTATGGCTGCGTCCAGCCCTAAAAGTCCTTCAGAGGCCATAGCCATAGTCAACCCGATGGTAGCAGCGCTGGATTGAACGACCATGGTGACGATGGTGCCGGCCAGGACCCCCAAAGCCGGGTAAGTTCCCAAGGTCAGAAAAAGGTCCTGGCGTGTGGCGAAGAAAGCAGTAGCGCTTTCCATCGTCTGCATCCCCATGAAGAGGAGTCCGAACCCGACCATTCCGTTGCCTGCGTAGCGTTGTTTTTTGGATTTGCCGAACATTGTTAGGATGACACCTAAAGCGATGAAAGGAAGAGAAAAATCTTTGATCTTGAAGGCAATGATTTGAGCCGTGACAGTGGTTCCGATGTTGGCTCCCAGAATAATTCCTATAGCCTCGTTTAATGTCATTAACCCTGCGTTAACAAAACTCACCGTCATGACGGTGGTTCCACTGCTACTCTGAATGAGGATGGTAACGAGGATTCCGACAAACACACCCCTCAATGGAGTTCGGGTCAATGTTCCGATGAGATGGCGCATCCGATCTCCCGCTATGAACTGTAACGAATCGCTCATCAGCTTGATGCCATACAAAAAAAGCCCTACGCCTCCTGCTACCTGCAATGCGACGTTCCAGGACACTCACATCGACCCCCAATAGTTTTCTGCGCTATTTTCCTACCGCCACCTTTAAGTATAACATTCCCTTTTCGACATGAGGGAGCTGCACAAATCGCTTAGTTTCTTCCGAGCAAATACTGGTCGATACTATTCACTCGATACTATTCACTCGATACTATTCACATTCCCTCACGGATTTTGCACGATCAGGGTAATAGTATTTACTTTCCATCAAGCATTTCCATCAAGCATTTCAATGAGGTAGGTATTTTTACGTAGTATGTAAGGCCAGTCATATCCAGTCATATCAAGAGTTCGAGAGTAAATGCTGTTGCCCTGTGGCACGATTGAAGCTGATTGCAAAGCTGATTGCAAAATAGATAGACTGCGTGTAAAATTTTTATCTACGGATAATACTTAAAATTCAAACTAGGGAGTTTGATAATTGTGCAAAAAACTCTTGACAAATACGTCTATGTCAAAAATTTAATAATGGACCAGAGGACCAGAGGACCAGAGGACCAGAGGACCAGAGGACCAGAGGACCAGAGGACCAGAGGACCAGAGGACCAGAGGACCAGAGGACCAGAGGACCAGAGGACCAGAG
>JAIRYN010000058.1 GCA_031267575.1 Synergistaceae bacterium
ACATAAAGCAGCCCGAAAGCCCAGTTAACCAAAATAGAAAGCATCATGACGAACACAAAAAGAGGCTCGCCCCACGCGTAAAAGAAAAGGCTCGTCAAAAGCAAAACCGTATTGCGAAATGTTCGCCCTTTATGAGGTGAGTTGAAGAACAGGAAAAACGGGTTATAGTAAAGAAACAGCAGTCCGGGTAAAAACAGAAAAAGAAACACCGTGGAGGAGAAAACCAAAGGTCATCGCCTCCTTTCGTTGTCGTAGGCACATTTATCCTCGACCGTTTTGAAAGCGAGCATGAAAGCGAGCATCAAGAAAGACTTTTTATTTCTTAAATTAAAAAAGGGAAAACTGAAAGAAGGAGAGTAAAAAAGTTTTGAAAGAAAAGTAAAAACTAGCCTCTGGGCCTCTGGGCCTCTGGGCCTCTGGGCCTCTGGGCCTCTGGGCCTCTGGGCCTCTGGGCCTCTGGGCCATTATTGAGTTTTTGACGTGTTTGTCAAGATCTTTGTACACAATTCTCAAACTCCCCAGTTTGAATTTTAGGTATTTCCCCTAGGTAAAAATCTTAAACGGACTCCGCTTATTTTGCAACCCTCAATTTATTTTGCAACCCTCGATGGAGGTCAAAATATAAAACGCCGTTTCGGGATGGGCGAATGACTGCTTGCATTGATGGTCAGAACAAACCCTTCGCCGTAAATATACCAATTCTTGCCCTTGTGGATGATAGAATCCCTTGATAGTCTCATTGCATCTATTGTGTTAGCTTATGTTAGCTTTTACTTATTTATCATAACATACGTTATCATATATTGCAAGACATTTTTAGAAGAATAATATCATGGGAAACGATGCCTTTCGAGAAGGCCCGCGGCGGAACCCCACTGGGATTCGGGACTGCGACCGCGCCCAACAAGACCGAGACGCCTTTGTCCTTGGACATGATGAAGGCCATCGAATCTGAGAACGAGTCGGTTTTCGACCGAGAAACGACGGCGGATTTAACCGAGCGGACGGCGGAACTACTGTCTGTCTTTGATCGGGAGCTGAAGTACGAGGTCCTAGAAGAGGCGGGCATGGTGTAGCTTTAGGTGATCGACGCTTGTGATGGCCGGGTGTTGCGCAAGGTCCCGGCGGACGAGGTGATCAAGTTCATTCAGACCATGCAAGTTCATTCAGGCCATGAAGGAAAAACTTGATAATCGAGTGGACATGTGAACATAGGGAAAGGTTTAGTAAAAGTTGAGAGACGCGCGACTGTGCGCCTCCTAAACTCTTACGATAAAGCGATTCTCATCCAACGACTTCAGCCGTTGGATGAGAATCGCAACACCGTCGTTAGCGGCGTTTGTTTTGTATTTGGTTTCTTGCCATATGTCTACTTTCATGTTAAACTCCTTTTATGGCTTATTAACGCGAGATGCGGGGCGGAACACGACCGGGATATTAATGCGGCTGTAAATATTCTCAGAGTGAGGGCATCCACTCTTAAAGGAGAAGACGTAAGACCGGTTTCAGTCGGCTGTCTTTGTCGAATTTAGAATCCCACAACTTTAGTCGTGGAAGTATGTCAACGAAGCGAGAAACTTAAAGACCGTGCGCATCGCCGCCGCTCCTTTCCGTACTTTCCGAATCGGCCTCGGGCTTCTTTCCACTTCTTTTTCTTTTCCTGTTCCACCGGTGGCAGGCAAACGCGGTCAGAAGCAGCAAAACCCCACCCAGCGTGAAGAACAAAGACTTCGAGATGAAGTTGTAGAACATATCGAAATACCACCGCGCCAGAATCACGCAAAACAGAAACACCGAAAACGCTATGTTTCTTCGTTGCTGGGCGATGCGCCAAAGGAGGTACGCGCCCAGCGCGGCACTCGCCAGTACCTGACGGAAGAGGAACCTCTGAGAGTCATCAGAGTAGTCGTGATTCCACCCCGCCCACACAACCCGGAGCGTCAGGGCGAACCCGGCCAGCCCCACACACAACAGCCCTTGCAAGTCGAGATCCGAGGCGTCCAGTATCCACGCCGAAAGAGAAATCAGGGTCCCAATGACCAGAATGCCCACCACGTAAGGCAGGAAGCTTTCACGCGTCGAATTAATGATGCAGAGCCATGTGAACCAGTCGAGGATGAAGAAATTGCTCAGGAAAATTTTTCGAGTACTTCCGCCCGCGAACACCGTTCTGAGCATCGACCTCGGCGCGGAATCGGAGTCCCGTTCCATGCGCCAGGACCACCACGCTGCTGTGACGAGCAGGATCAGCAACAAAGGTGCCTGGTAGGGCATGATGAGCGTGGCAAGGCCGTGGAAATTACCGGAACGCCAAAAGGGGGAATCGATGTACAGCATGTTCATGTAAACGAGTCCAACGCTCTCGTACAGGGTGTAGATCGCGACGCTACGCGCCAACAAAAACGTCGGCAGGTAAATCAGGAGCCACGTCGCCAGAAGATCAATGAGGCTTCTCTGAAGGTGAAATATCTGAGAAATCAAGGCGAGCCCGCCCAAAAGCAGAAATCCCGACAGGAGTAGGAACGTGTCGGACATGACGCCCCAGCCCCGTTTTGCGCAGAAGTACGCGCCCAAGACGCTCACTGTGTAAGAACCCACAATCAGGGCGATTTTCACTTCGTTCGGCAGGGTTTTCCAGTTTGCCGCGATGAAACTAAGGACGCCGAGGCCGATCATCGTGACCCCAAGCGCCAGAATAGCGGTTAGGAAAGAGCCTGGAACGTCGTAGCTCCTCATGATCTCGTCTCTTTGGGTCTCAGAGATCAGGTTCTGATCAACCCACGACCGGGATTCATCCGTCAGGAAGCGCCATCGCATACGCGATATCTTGCGATCCAAAAAAAAACCTCCTTCAAGTCAATATTAGTCAATATTATTGACACACTCCCACGATTAAAGTTGTGGGATTCTAAGATCGACAAAGACAGCCGACTGAAACCGGTCTTACGTCTTCTCCTTTAAGAGTGGATGCCCCAACTCTGAGAATATTTACAGCCACATTGATATCCCGATTGATATCCTGATTGATATCCCGGTCGCGTTCCGCCTCGCATCTCGCGTTGATAAGCCATAAAAGGAGTTTAACATGAAAGTAGACATATGGCAAGAAACCAAATACAAAACAAACGCCGCCGTTGGCGGCGTTGCGATTCTCATCCAATTTCATTCAACAGTTGAAGCCGTTGGCTTTCTCATCGCTTTATCGTAAAATATATTATAATAATCATAAGCGTTCAAGGGGGGTACTAAAGGTGGGTACTACTAGATAAAAATGGATCAAAGTAATAAAGTAGCGTAATAAAAGAGAATATTTCATTTGCAAAATACTAAAACCTCTTCTAATAGGAATTGAAAAAATTAGCTTATTCGAACATCTTTTTAAACCTAACGCCGGGCAGCTAGGTTAGGCCTAAACAATCGTACTATCTACTCCATAATTTTTGATCGGGGTGTTTGAAATTAGGGAAAAGTCTATATCTGGAACGCAAAAACGGGAATAAGCAGTGACATGACAGTTATGGCTCTATTGAACCTTGGGACGAAGCAGAAAAAATTAGAAAAAGTATTGAAAAACCTGCAAAATGTACCACTTTACCTCAATGAATTTATGTCAGTAACACAAAAGACCATTATAGTACCGGCTAGACCCGTATAACTATACCTGTTTTTCATTTTTTTCGGCCCGCAACTCATTGAGGTAGTTGTAGACTGTGTAACGAGAAATTGCCAAGTAACGAGCGATAGTTTGCACACTTTTTTGTATTTTGAGGATACCTTGTTTTTCCAAGTAAGCAATCACTTCGAGCCGCTCTTTTTTGTTCATCAAGCGCACAGGCTTACGTACGATTTTTATGGCTTTCCTGACAGCGTGCTCGATATGCTGAGAGTAAGGAAGCTCTTCGTCTATATCTCTATCGCTTTGCATGGACAAAAACTCGTCCAAGGAATGTTTGAACGCTTCCAAATATGTGTAGTCATAATTGATGCAAAAGGCGATATTACGTCCACCTATACGAGCGCTGATCGTCGACGCCTTGACCAGCTTATTCCCTTTGGTTTCACTTTCATTTCGGTTGATGTAATACCCATCGGCGCTGTTGCGTATTCGTTCGAGAGCCTGAGGGATAAGCGGATCGCCTACCTTTCGCCCGGTGACGTGGCCGTTGAAAATAGCCAAAATAGTGGATTCTGGGTGATCCAAGTCGGATATGACAACCTCGCAGTTGCTCCCGAAGGTTTCGGCCACAAGGCTCGCTAATTTTTCCAAGAAGTCAACAAATTCATCTTCCACGTGATTTTTCACATCCATACAGCGCGCCCCTCCAATCAATATAGTCTAATAGGATTATGGTCTAATAGGATATTGACATTTTTATCATTAATCGCTACTATTTCTCTCATCATTGACATTTTGTTTTAAAATTTTTAGTTTACACTTTTTGTCAAATAATGTATGACAAAAAGTATGACAGAATTGTTCTCATTTTTAAAGGGGGGTGTGGACAATATAGGTGTTTTGCCTCATGCTGTCTTCATTCAATTTCATTCAAGTAAATGACTACTCCTATATCCAAATCTAAGGGATTATGATTTTATTTTCACTTTAGCTTTACTTTAGCTTCACTTTAGCTTCATGGAAGGGATGGATGATCGATGGAGATGATGGAGATGCGGAAACAGGATAAAAACCATGGATAGCAAGTATATCGAGCAAATTAAAACCGCGGCCGCCGGAATGGCGGAAGATTTGACCGCGCTGCGGCGACACCTGCACATGCACCCGGAAATTTCGTGGCAAGAGGTGGAAACGAGCCGCTTTATCGCCTCGAAGCTGGAGAAAATCGGATTGAACTCCCAGATTGGATTGGGGGGGAAACCCGTGGGGGTTCTCGCTGACTTATACTGCGGCGGGGAAAGCCCATGCCTGGCTTTGCGCGCGGATATCGACGCGCTGGGATTCGGCGAAGAGAACGACATGGACTACAAGTCCCTCAATCCTGGAGCTATGCACGCCTGCGGGCACGATGGCCATATCGCCATGCTGCTGGGAGCGGCGAAAGTTTTATATTCCATAAAAGACCGTCTTTCTGGACGAATCCGGTTTATCTTTCAGCCCGCCGAGGAATTTGGCGCGGGGTCGGGCGCCCAAGTGATGGTGAGGGAGGGCGTGCTGGAAGGAGTGGACGCCATCGCTGGGATGCACCTGTGGTCCCACGTTCCATCGGGGAGAGTTCAATGGCGTTGCGGCCCCGTGATGGGGACTGCCGACACATGGGAGGTTTGTTTTCGGGGCAAAGGAGGTCATGGGGCTTTGCCTCACCAGGCCATCGACCCGACCGTCATCGCGGCTCACTTTATCCTGGCGATTCAGAATATCGTCAGCCGGGAAACTGACCCCCTCCAAACTTGCGTCATCAGTACGGGCAAGCTCCACTCTGGAAATGTCGTCAACGTCATTCCAGAGACGGCGGAGTTGTGCGGCAACATCCGCGCCCTTGTTCCTGAAGTCCGCGCTCACGCTGAAGAAGCCTTCCTGCGCATGGCGAAGAACGTAGCCGAAACCTACCGAGGTTCCGCCGAGACGAAATACGTTTCCGTCTATCCTCACCCTGTGAACAACGATGCCGCGTTGACGGAACTTTTTCGAGAAATCGCCGTGCGGGTCGTCGGTCAGGAGAACGTGGAAGAGTCCCCGATACGGATGACCTCTGAAGATTTCAGTTTCTATCAGACCGTGATCCCTGGGGTGTTCTTCTTTTTGGGCTCAGGAGACCCCGAAAAGGGAACGACCGCTCCGCATCACTCTTCTCGTTTCAACGTGGACGATAGTGTTTTGCCCACGGGCGTCAGCTTATTGGCCTGTTTTGCCGTCGCCGCGCTGGAAAAATTGGCGAAAGCCTAGCGTGAATCGCCGGCAGTTCAGGATGAAACACCTCAATCGTTGGGTATACGCTGTCGTAGGCGTTTGTGTCTTGCTGTTCGCTGGCCTGATTTACGCTTGGAGCGTCTTTTCCGTTCCGATAGAGAGCGAATTTTCCACTTGGTCGAAGGCCCAGCTCTCTATGACGTTTACCGTCGCGATGATCTTTTTCTGTCTGGGTGGCCTTTTGGGCGGGGCTCTCGTTGGAACGGCCAAAATCAGCGTCAAGATCAACGTTGTCGCGTCGGGAATATTGTTTTTGGCGGGCTTTTGGCTTACAGCTCGGACCCAAGCTACCTGGCAACTCTACACCGGTTTCGGGGTTATGATAGGATTGGCCTCCGGACTGGCCTACAACGCGGTGATGGGGACCATGTCGAAGTGGTTCCTAGATAGACGGGGGCTGATCTCCGGAATTTTATTCATGGGGTTCGGGCTTAGCAGTCTTCTGATGGGTAAAATCTTTCAGATATATACCGCCGCTGCTCCAGACGCGTGGCGAGTTTCTTTCAAATCTTTGGGCGCGCTTCTTTTTGTGCTCATAGCGGGTAGTAGCGTCTTTTTTGAAAACGCCCCCGAAGATGTTATCGAGGCGGGGAAAAGCGCGGCGCGCGAACGGGAAAATACGGGTTTGCCTCCGGAGCGGATATTGAGGCATTCCTCTTTTTGGCATGCTTATTGCTGGTCCATATTGGCTGGGGCTGGCGGGCTTGTTCTCGTGTCGCAGGCCAGCGGGGTCGTCATGGAGGTAAAACCCCTGACTGAAAGCGGCGTCGTGACTCTCGTGGGCTTGATTTCCGTTTTTAATGGAGTGGGAAGAGTCGTGTTCGGTCTTTTATATGACGCGAAGGGATACCGTTTTACAATGGCGCTCGATGTCTTGCTTTTGTTGGTTGCCGCGGGCTCGTTGTTTGGAGCGATAATCATCGGACGATTTTTCTTGGTGCCGCTGGGTTTTATTCTTGGCGGGCTTGCTTTTGGCGGCGTGCCTACCTGTGTGTCGGCGCTCACCGGTGATTTTTACGGGATGCAATATTGCTCATTTGCACGAATTTGATCTTCGCGTCATTCGGCAGCGCCATTGCCGGGAGGTTGTACGATCTCAGCGGTTCTTACGCGAGCGCGATGCTCATGGCGGGAGGCGTCGGTATCGCAAGCGGACTCTGCCTGTTGGGAATACACCGCCCCAACACAATGGCGGATTAGCGGATCATATCGGAAAGTGGGGTTGTGAAATGATTTTACGCAGTTTTGATGAACTGATTGAAAAAACAAAGGGGTTCTCCAGCCCCCGAAGGGTGGTCGTGGTCGCCTCCGCCGCCGAGCACGCTTTAAAAGCCGTGTTGCGCGCGCAAAAAGATGGCCTTGTAAAACCCGTTCTAGTGGGTGATAAGGCAAAAACTCTGGAAATTCTTTCACATTTGGGCGCGGTTGCACCCGACCAGGATACTTACCAGGATATTTACGACGTTCCCGACGACGACGAAGCAGCGCGAAAGGCCGTGAGTCTCATCCGGGAGGGCAAGGGCGACTTCCTCATGAAGGGCAAATTGGAGACGGCCCAAATGCTCAAACCGGTTGTCAACAAAGAAACCGGTCTTGGAACGGGCGGGCTGATGTCGAATTTTGTGATCTTCCAGGCGCCTCGCTATCACAAACTTCTCGTCGTTACGGATGGCGGCATGGTGACGTATCCCACTTTAGAGCAGAAGAAAGCGATCATCAAAAACACCGTCGAGACGTTGAAGGCTCTGGGATATGAAAATCCCAAGATAGGCGTTTTGGCGGCCGTGGAGAAACTCAATCCCAAGATGCCGGAAACCGTGGACGCCGACGCGCTCCGCCGCATGAACGCTGAGGGTGAAATAAAAGACTGTATCGTGGAGGGACCCATTTCGCTGGATTTGGCCCTTGATCCCGAAGCCGCCGTGATCAAGGGTTACAAAAGCCCTGTCGCGGGAGACGCGGACGTCCTTATCGTCCCTAACATCCATACGGGAAATGCTCTAGGCAAGAGTATCCTCCTGTTCGGCGGCGGTCGGATGGCGAATTTCATCGTTGGGGCGAAAGTGCCCATTGTTTTGGCGTCAAGGGCCTCGTCCGTGGAAGAAAAGTATTTATCGCTGATGGTCGCGGCGACAGTGTCACCTTGATAGTTGCGGCGACGGTGTCACATTGATAGTTGCGGCGATGGTGTCACCTTAATGGTCGCGGCGACGGTGTCACCTTGATGGTTGCGGCGACGGTGTCACCTTGTAAGTCCAAAGCTTGAAGGGAGATGGGTGAGAAATAGTGATTTTTGAAACAGTAATTTTTGAAATGTGGACGGGTACGAGCGTGTTGTTTTGCGGTTATTTTCTAAAATTCAGGAGGTAAGAATATGAATCCGACTCAGGCTTTGACAGTGATGTTGATTGTTTTCGCGCTTGGCGAAGTGGTGGCTGAAAAAACAAAAGCTATTCTATCGGCCACGCTGGTTATCGCCTTTACGCTTCTTATGGGCTTTTGGGCCAAACTGCCAAGCGGTTCTTTCGTTTTTCCTCACGAGTTGTTCACCATTTCCACTATCGGACCTACGGCGGGCGTGTTGATTGGAATCCTCATCACATCCCTGGGAACACTGATGGACGCTCAAGAGTTGATGCGACAATGGAAAACCGTTTTGATTGGGGGCATCTCTGTCGTGATTGCGACAGGGGCTATTTTGATCGTCGGCTCTTTCATTTTCGGGCGAAATCTGGCTTTTGCGGGAGCTCCTATTTTTGCAGGGGCCAACGTCGCGAGCTTGATCATGCTTGATGCCGTCAAACAGAAAATCATCGAGCCGGAGATTGTTCAAAGCCTTTCCTCGTTTATCCTGCTCGTGTTGGTTTTTCAGAACTTCGTGGGGATTCCAGTTTCCTCGTTCCTGCTCAGAAAAGAAGCCAAGCGATTTGTCAAGGACACAGAAAGCATGAACCTTTACCTGCAAAATGAGATTCCGTTGCAGGGTACCGCCGCTCCGAAAAAAAATCTACTGCAATTTCCCGCTTCCTTCAACAGGCCTATCGTCATTCTCGCCAAACTGGCCATTGTGACTTGCATCGCCCAATATTTGGCTGGGCTGACCAATGGAAATGTCCATTTCTTTGTGGTGTGTTTGTTGGCGGGTATTTTCTTCACGGAACTGGGTTTTTTGGAGAAGCAGGCTCTGAGCAAATCGGGCTCAGGTACGCTGATCATGTTCGCCACGACGATGGTCATCTTTGCCAACCTCACTCAAACCACGCCTGAGCTTCTCATGAGCCTCATTTTCCCTCTGGTGGTCTGCCTGGCTGTGGGAACTCTCGCTACGGTCGTTTTCGGCGCCATTGTCGGCAAGGCTCTGGGCGTGAGCCCTCTTCTGGCTATCCCCATCGGGCTGACCTGCACTTTCGGTTTTCCAACAACTTTGTTTATTTCTCAGGAGGTTGCGGCGGCTATCGGCAGTACTCCTGAAGAGAAGAAGGCCATCGAAAATTATATCCTGCCGAAAATGATCACAGGGGGCTTCGTGACGGTCACTATCGCTTCTGTTCTTGTCGCGGGGTTTGTCGGCAATAATTTACTGTAATGCCGCTAGGAAAAATGGCGCGGGTCGAAATACGAGCGGAAAGCTGCAAAAGCTGCGGATATTGCGTAAAGTTTTGCCCCAAAGAAGTTTTGATTATTGGGAAGCAAGTCAACTCGAAAGGATACGAATATGTGGAGGTCCAGAATGGGGATTCTTGCGTCGCGTGTACAATGTGCGCGGCGATGTGCCCTGACGCCGCAATCGAAATATACAAGTAATTGAGGTAATTGAAGTAATTGAAAAGGAGAAGAAAAATGGCAAGGGTATTTATGAAGGGCTGCGAAGCCATCGCGGAGGCGGCTGTCCGTGCCGGGTGCCGTTTTTTCGCGGGGTATCCCATCACGCCCCAAAATGAAATTCCGGAATACTTGGCGAGAAGAATGCCGGAAGTGCATGGAGTCTTTATTCAGGGCGAAAGCGAAGTCGCCTCCATCAGCATGGTCTATGGAGCCGCGTCCGCGGGAACTCGGTCCATGACGTCCTCCTCCAGCCCAGGGATATCCTTGAAAAGCGAGGGTATTTCTTATTGTGCCGCGGCGCGCGTTCCGATCGTGTACGCGAATATTTGCAGGGGCGGACCAGGCGTTGGCTCGATTCAGCCGGCGCAGATGGATTATTTGCAGGCGACAAAAGCCTCCGGCAACGGAGGCTTCGAGATGATGGTCTTCGCGCCCTCCTCGGTGCAGGAGGCGGTGGACATGACCTATAAAGCCTTCGACTACGCGGATCGCGACAGAAACCCCGTTCTTGTGCTTTGTGACGGTTTGATCGGCACCCTGATGGAGCCGGTCGAGTTGCCCGATATAAAAACAGACCAGGAGGTCGCGGATATCAAGGAATCTAAAAGGCCGTGGGCGTGCGTAGGGCACAAACTGGACTACGCGAACCGTTCGTGGATTCAACCAGGGCATTGGTCCACTATCGCTATGCAACAGTTCAATGAGAGGGCGGCGGCCATGTACGACTCATGGGAAAATGACGTTCAGGCAGAGGAGTCTGGACTGGAGGACGCCGAAGTCGTACTTACCGCCTATGGCGCGTCTGGCCGCGTCGCCAAGTCGGTGGCCGAGCTCCTGAAGACGCGGGGGGAAAAAGTCGGCTTGATACGCCCGCAAACGATACACCCCTTTCCCTTCGCTTCTTTCGAGAAACTCGATTACGGAAGGGTAAAAGCGGTGCTCGACGTGGAAATGTCCATACCGGCGCTGATGGTGCAAGATGTGGACCGGGCCGTGAAAAATCGCTGTCCTATCCATACCTGTCTTTGTTCCGGCGGCAACATTATGAAAAAAGGCCAAGTCCTGGAAGCAGCCGCGAAAATCTTAGAACTATAGGGGATAATAGGAGACAGTCGATATGGAAAAAATTTATTCGAGGACTCAGGGAATCCGCGATGGTATGGTAAGCGGTTTTTGTCCGGGATGTATGCACGGCACGGCGATGAAATTGATCGGGGAACTCCTGGAAGAGATGGATCTTTTTCACAGGGCGGTCGCTGTATTGGGTATCGGCTGCGGCGGGCTCCACATGGACTATATGGCTTTCGACAATATCACCGCCCCCCATGGCCGAGCTTGCGCGGTGGCGACGGGCATCAAACGCTCGAATCCAGAGTCTCTCGTGTTCACCTACCAAGGCGATGGGGATTTTGCCGCCATCGGTCTCGCGGAGTCTATTTCCGCGGCGAACCGCGGCGAAAACATCAGCGTTGTTTTTGTCAACAACGGGATTTACGGCATGACGGGCGGACAGATGGCGCCTACCACGCTTCTGGGAATGAAAGCTTCTACCGCTCCGAAGGGACGCGTCGCGGAAGAGCACGGTTACCCGATGCACATGTGCGAAATATTGAACCAGCTCGAAGCCCCTGTATATTTGGAGCGCACGAGCTGCAACACTCCGCAAAATGTTTTCAAGACAAAAAATGCCATCCGTAAGGCGTTTCGGAATCAACTAGAGGGCAGGGGTTTTTCGATGGTCGAAATCGTCACAAGTTGTCCTACGAACTGGGGAATGGACGCTTTGGCCGCTCTGGGGTACATCGAGGAAAAAATGCTACCGGAATTTCCACTCGGCGTTACCCGCGATAAAATTCCAGGTCAGCAGTAGGAGGGGATAAGCATGGAGACCAATTTGCTCGTGGCCGGATTTGGCGGACAGGGCATCATGATGTTGGGAAAACTGCTTTCCCACGCGGCGTGCGACTCCACGCGAAAGAATGTCACGTTTTTTCCCTCTTACGGCGCGGAACAGCGGGGCGGTACCGCCAACTGTTACGTCGTGATCTCCGACGAGCCGATAGGGGTCCCGGTGGGAGACGTGATGGATGACCTCATCGTCATGAACGGCCCTTCGCTCGATCGATTCATCGGCGTATTGAAAACGGGAGGCAGGCTCTTCATCAATAGTTCCATTGTGAAAGAGAAAATTATGAAAGAGAAAATCGCCCGTGAAGACGTGGCTGTCATCAAAGCGCCGGTGACGGAACTGGCTCTTGCAATGGGCTCGCCCAAGGTTTTGAACGTTATCATGTTGGGGGTTTACATCGGCTACACCGGTATTCTGGACGAGAAGATCATGGAGGAGACTCTTCTTCAGCAGCTGGGCAAAAAACAGGATCTGATTTCACTCAACAAAGAAGCCTTCCATAAGGGCCTAGAGAGTGGAAAAAAACAGCGGCGACATCAATTAGGCGACATTTAAGGCGACATCTAATGAAAGAAATATGATTAAAAGAATATGATTGAAAAAATATGATTGAAAGAATATGATTCGAGGTCGATGAAATCGTGACGCAAATCCAGAATTTCCCAAATTTGACAGACGCCTGCAAAAATTTTGTCTTCATCGGCGAAGCGGGCAGCGGGAAAAGCGAGATTTCTCTCAACTTCGCAAAACGCCTTGCGGAACTGGGCAATTATCCCGTGCATTTTTTCGACATGGACATGGTCAAGCCTCTGTTTCGTTCGCGGGATGCCAGAAAAGCGGTTGAAAAAGAAAACGAAAGGAAAAACATCGTGTTCCACTATCAGGAGCAGTTCATGGACGCTCCCACGTTGGTGGGAGGAGTCGTTGCCTCGCTGAAAGACAGAGATCGGTATGTCGTCATGGATGTTGGTGGAGATTATATTGGGGCGCGCGCCATAGGAGGGTTCGCGCCCTACATTGATAACGACGATACGAGGGTTTATTATGTTCTGAACGTGTTCAGGCCGTGGTCCTGGGACATCGAGCACATTGACGCGACGCTTGGGAAAATCCTCGGCGTCTCTCATATTCGCGCCGTGAAATTGCGTATGGTCAACAACCCCAACAACGGTTACACGACAACGAAGGAGGAGTTTCTCTCTGGATGCCGGCGAATGTCCAACATCGTTTCCCCCTACGCTGTCATCGATTTCGCGTGTGTGCACGAGGAACTGTACGTTCAGGTGAAAGATGAACTAAAAAATGAACTGGACGTTCCCGTTCTGCCTATTCACCTCTACCTACCTGATCTTTGGAACTGACGCGGGATTCCGAACTCTCTTCGGATACGGTAAGGCGTTTTTTCACGAAAATATAAGCTCTCCACGCCAGAGGGTTCAGCCTTGCGCAGATAGTCGGAGAAGTTATCGAAGCTCTGTGTCATTTCGGCTGAATGACGGTCAGCGCGCAAGTTCACCAGCTCGAAACTTCAGATTTGAGGAACCTGTCGGATATAAAAATACTAAATCAGCCTTTCCAAATCAGTCTCTCCAAATCAGTCTCTCCAATAGTAATTCCGCTTCATTGCTGTTGGGCAATGCCGACGCCGATAGGGTTTCTTCAATTCTACCTTCTGTTAAAATGGCTATAAAATCCGCCAGTTTACGGGCTTGAGACAGGCTGTGGGATATCATGATTATGGAATATCGACCTTTGAAAGAGAGGATAAGTTCTTCTATTCGAGACGCGGCAGCGCGGTCCAGAGAAGCTGTGGGTTCGTCCAAAAGCAATATTTCGGGTTTCAAAGCGAGGGCGCGAGCCAGGCAAAGCCTCTGCTGCTGACCTCCAGAAAGCGCCTGAGCTGGGCGGTCAAGGCGGTCGCGGACTTCATTCCACAATCCTACTTCGTTCAAGACGCGACTCATGGCTTCCTCGGCCTCGTCTTTTCCAAGTTCCGCGACCAACGTCAACGGCAGTATGATATTTTTGCGGATGCTCAGAGGCAAGGGATTGGGGGCTTGAAAAACCATTCCCACAAGACGCCGCAATTGATCGAGCGGCATTGCGCTTTCTCTATTTTTTGCATGAACCGACCGGATATTTCCGTTCAGAACGACTGATACTTCTCCCTGCCCGCTGTAGTTTTCGAAATGTTCGTTCAGTCTGTTAAGTGAGCGAAGCAAAGTAGTTTTTCCCGATCCCGACCGCCCAAGAAGGGCACTCACTTGCTTGAATGGAAAATCCACGTTAACGCCATGTAGTACCTCGTGCTCGCCGAACGACACGACTAGGTTGCGGACGGACACGCAGTATTTCCGATGCTCATTATCCCTCTCCATCGTAAAAAGCCTTTCTCTCATCGAATCCCTTTCCATTTTCGTTCCAGGCTTCTTTGTAGGCCCCATGCGCAAAACAGCAATCCACCCGAGAGCAAGAGCAGAACGAGAGCCGCGCCGAAGCCGGAGCGGAGTTCCTGTTGGTCGGTATACTGTGCGGCAGTATAGTAAATACGGAACGGCAGCGCCTCGAATTTGGAGGTTAGTCCCGCAGGAAGCCCAGCGTTAGCCACTACGCCGGTCAGCATGATGACGGCGGTGTCCTCCGCCGCTCGTCCCATAGCGAGCATGATTCCCCCCAAAATGCCCTTTCCCGCCGCAGGAAGCAGAAGGCGGCAAACCGTTTGGTCGTGAGAAAAGCCCAATGCCGCGCCCGTAAGGGCAAGATTGCGCGGAAGAGCCTCCAGCGCACCACGGGTAGCCACGACGAGCGCGGGTAAGACCAAAAGCGACAGACAAAAAGCAGCCAGTAAAAGACAGGTGGTTCCTCTGGGAAGGAATGTCCGCCGCAGGTAGACGATAAGAACAAAACCAAAAAGCCCAATGACGATCGAGGGAATGCCTGCCAGAAGATCGACGGCCAAACTCAGCCAATATTTTTGCCGGGGCGTAGCGTAGCAAGCCAGAAAGGTTCCGCACCCGATGCCCGGAAATAGCGCGAAAAACATGGTCACGCAGAGGAGAGAAAGCGTTCCTGCAACAGCGGGCCAGATGCCGTCCCACACGGGTTTGAAACCCAACAACGCCTCTGCCGGGGAAACGGCCCCGAAAAATAACTTTTTCCCCAACATGGGAAAACCTTTCGCAAAGAGGAATATCAACAGCACCGCCAATGTCCCGCAAACAACGACAGCGGCAAAGCAGCTCACCAGCGTTAGCAACATTTCGCTCTTTTTCATCGTCCATGGGTTTCCTGTTTTGAAAAAAGCGCCAGGAGACTGACGGCCGCGCTGCCCGCGAGAAGCAAACCTCCAGCCAGCAATAAAGAAAGATTCTCGCCTCCACCGATATTCGAAGAAAGGACCAGACTGATGTGCGCGGTGAGGGACCGCATGGAATCCAGAGGCGTAGATGCGAATTGCACGGCGTTTCCGGCCAGCATCGTCGGCAGTAGGGCATCTCCCAAAGCTCGTCCAAATCCGAGGATCGCGGCTGACAGCAACCAGGACCGGGAAGCGGGAATCACGACACGATTCAGGTTCTGTATGGGGTTCATCCCCAGCGCGGCAGCCGTTAAAGAGGTTTCCGCCTCGATAGTTCGCATCGCTCCATCCATAACCACGGTCATAGTTGGAATCCCTTGGAAGGCAAGCATCACTCCTGCCGCCAACCAACAGAAACCCGAACCTCCTAATGCGTCACGAATCAGGGGCACGAGAAGAAATACGGCGGTAAAACCATATACCACGGTCGGAACGGCTGTCATAAAGCGCAGAGCGACATTGAGCACTGCAGAAAGCCACCGGGGCCCCAACCCTCTGAGCACACAGCAACAGCCCAGGGAAAGCAGCCAGCCGAGGCAAAGGGCGGACAGGGAAAGGAGAAATGAGGCATGAATCATGGCCGCAATTCCGAATTTGCCCCTCTGAGGGCTCCATACGGCCCCAAATAGAGAAAGCCCCCGTCCGACCCAGAGAGCTTCCGTTGCGGAAAAAAAGATAAACGCAAACATGGTCGAAAGCAAAGCCCCCACAGAGAGCGCTAACACGCGCAACCAGAAAGAAGCTGACGTTTGGTGCATTGTTTCCCTCCAAATAGGGGTCTTTTCCGACACTTTTCACCGAAAGACCCCTATTTTTCTTGATAAACTGAATCAGTCTTTGGGGATAGGAATATAGCCGTTATCTTCGATGATCTTCGCCCCATCCTTGCTGTAGATATAGCCGATGAAAGCCGCAGTTAAGCCGGTAGGTTCTCCTTTGGTATTCATATAGAGGTTACGCACGATCTTATAGGTACCGTCAGCGGCGTTTTCCTGCGAGGGCACCATTCCGTCCAAGACCACGCCCGTAATGGAGTCCTCAATATGTCCGATTCCGACGTAACCGATGGCTCTTTTATCCTGAGCAACGGCTGTTTTCATCGCGCCATTGGAAGCAACGACGTTGACGGATGGGGCCAGTTCGGTTTCTCCCAGTATTTTTTCGGTGAAGGTTTCTCGGGTGCCGCTGCCGTCCTCACGTCCGTAGACGTTGATTTTACCTGCCTCACCACCAAGTTCCTTCCAGTCCGTTATTTTGCTGGAGTAGATGTCGGAGACCTGCGCGGATGTCATTTCCTTAACGGGATTGGCGGGGTTGACCGTCACAGCGACTCCGTCAATAGCAAAAGGAAAAGTCTTCAAACCGAACTCGGCAATTTCGCTGTCCTTGAGCGGCCTTCCAGTGTTGCCGATTCCAACGAGGCCCTCTCCCACCTGTTTCACTCCGACACCTGAACCGCCGCCCGCAACGGTGATTCGAATATTGGGATAAGCGGTCATAATCTCCTGAGCCGCCTGCTTCATGACAGGAATATGGGCGGTCCCTCCCGCAATGTCCAAGGCGCCTTTGATATCTTTGAAGACGTCTAGAGGCGCGGCAAATGCCGCCGCCGTAAAAAGAGAAAGCACAAAAGCAACGATCAGAGCTTTTTTCAGGTTCATACCGATCCACTCCTTTAATTTTTTGGATAAATTATACAAGTACAATAGGCTCGTTCGTTAAACCTCCTTGCGGCAAAGGTTTCGTGAAGTACAAAGGTTTCGTGAAGTATATGATAGCACAGTGGAGAGGAAGCACCTGTCTATTTCTGCTGAAATAACCCGATAGTCGCGGTAAAAATTAGCGGGTCTTCAGCTTCTTAAAGTAGCCGTTAGCCGGTTTTGATGGATAAAGAGGTCCAAGGCGTCCAATATATCATTGACAACCACGTCGGAAACGGCAAAATTCGGCGCGAAGCACCCTTCCGCGCCGAATACTGTGATTGCCAATTTGCTTTCTTTCAACATCTGTAGATCGTTTTTGCCATTGCCCACGGCGGCGGTAACATCGGGCCCCAAGAAACAGAGCAACTCTTGTTTGCGTTCGGCGATGTCCTGTCCATGATGAATTTTTATTTCCACGGGTAGCTTGCCGCATTGTTGAGAGACGCTGCCGTTGGTGTCGGCGGTAACAATAAAAATTTTGACTTCCTGTTTGGCGATTTCCCAAAGGCGTTCTGCCACTCCATCAAGCAAAACTCCGTCTTTCGCTATCGTTCCGTTGAAATCCAAAACTAAATATTCAATCTTAAAATGATTGCCATCCGGCATTAGAATTTCCAAAGTTATCTCTCCCACTGCTCAAGATTGTTTTTAACTTGATGTTCATTATTATACGGTATTATTATACGGTATTGAAAATCTCACGGTACGAACGCAGCATCAGACCTTTCGTCATTGGGCGTAAAAATTGGTTATTTTCCTCCACGGTCGATGAAGCGAAAGCCAGCTCTGTAATCTATTTGTTATAGAAACAGCGAAGAAAAACTCACTTAAGCCTTTCAAGTATCCTTTTCCTGCTCTTTCCATGTCCATTTTCTTTGACGTTGACGTTTACGAAAATTTCGTTGCGAAAGTTGAGTGGCAATTTAGAGATTTACCATTCAATTTTAAGAATATAAAAAATGCTATACTATGCTATACTATAAGAACGGTGAAGTCTTTTATCATTACTATGAGAAAATAGCAGTTTAACAACGCCTTAGAGATAATTATTTTTTATTTGGCTAATGGCTTCGCCTCAAACATTTAGGAGGGATGAATCATGACGAAGGCACGAACAAAAAAAACTCCGAGTCTTTTGCTGGCTCTTATGCCGGTAGTGCTTACCGTGTTTATACTGATCCTCTCGATCACGACATTCGGTTTGGATGTTCAAGTTCCGCTGATCATCGGTACGTGTATCACGGCTTTTATCGCTATTGTCTTTCTCGGCTATACTTGGCAAGAACTGGAAGACGGCGCCATTGAATCCGTAAAGAGCGTCATGCAAGCAATCTTACTGTTGATCGTGATCGGCGCTACAATCGGCACTTGGATCGCTGGCGGTGTTGTCCCTGCCCTCGTTTATTATGGATTGAAAATTATCACGCCTGGCTTGTTCCTGGTCGCTTCTATGGTCATTTGCAGCGTGGTTTCCATCGCTGCGGGAGGATCTTGGGCTACAGTAGGAACAATAGGCGTTGCGCTTATCGGTATTGCACATGGCTTAAATATCCCAGGAGAAATGGCTGGCGGCGCGATCATTTCGGGGGCTTATTTCGGGGATAAAATGTCGCCGTTGTCCGATACGACAAATTTGGCTGCCGCAGTCGCCGGTTCCACACTTTTAGATCATATCAAACACATGTTTTACACCACAGTTTTTGCGTATGGCATCGCCCTAGTCGTTTTTGGAATTATGGGTGCGCGTTTTGCTGATCAACCCCTCGATTCAGCGCAGATCAACGGTATTTTGGATGCTCTTTCCAGCAAATATGTCATTTCCCCTTGGCTATTGCTGGTTCCTGTGTTGGTTATCGTTATTGTGGGCATGAAGGTCCCCGCCATCCCTGGATTATTCGCCGGAACCATTTTGGGTTTGCTTTGCGCTATAGGCGTGCAGCATTCTGGTTGGAGCGTCGCGTTGAACTCCATCATGTACGGTGTTGTTTCCGAAACTGGACATGAAATGGTAGACGGTCTTTTGACCAACGGTGGATTCATGAATATGATGTGGGTTATTTCACTGATTATCTGTGCGCTGACCTTTGGCGGCATACTGGAAACGGCAGGTATGATGAACGTTATCGCCATGAGTTTGCTTAAACTGGCCCACAAAACCGGTTCCTTGATCATGGTGACGGTGGTTTCCGCAATATTCTCCAATGTTTTATTGGGGGACCATTGCATTGCCATAGCCATACCTGGCCGTATGTATAGAGGCGAGTATAAAAAACGCGGTTTGGCGCCGCGCAATTTATCCCGTGCGTTGGAAGACGGCGGCACGGTCACTTCGCCATTGATTCCCTGGAATACCTGCGGTGCTACCATGTCCAAATTTTTAGGGGTGCCGACCCTGAGTTATGCGCCATACTGCCTATTCAATATCCTCTGCCCCATTTTTTCCGTCATTTTCGGATATACTGGATTTACGATTATGAAACTGGAAGATGACCCTTCTGCTGAGGAATACACGAGTAAAAAATGAGGAGACGATTATGAACTTGGATCAATCCGCGCCGGTGTCCAGCGGTCATACCGATCACTATTTGAAACGACACAGCGTTATCCACTCTATGAGTCGCGCCAACAACCCGGCGCTGTATATGTGTTCTGGGGAAACTGTAACAGTGGAAACTTATGATTGTTTCCATGATCAATTGCTGGATCCACAGGCTGTCTTCGAAGATATCGATTTTTCGAAGCTCAACCCTGCTACCGGACCTATCTACGTAGAAGAGGCCGCTCCGGGAACCATGCTGAAGATCGACATACTAGACATACTATTGAATGAATGGGGCTGTACGGAAATTGATCGAGAATATGGAACTTTGGCCGACCTCGTCGAGCAACCTGTTGTCCGGCGTATTCCGGTGCGACAAGGAAAGGTTCATTTCAGCGAACACTTGCGGTTGGACCTGCATCCGATGATTGGTGTAATCGGCGTAGCGCCTGAAGACGGAGAAGTCGCGACGGATTGTCCCGCCTCCCATGGCGGCAATATGGATTGCACTTTGATCGCTCCGGGTGCCACGTTGTATTTACCTGTTTTTGTCCCAGGCGCGCTGTTTGCCCTAGGGGATTTACACGCCTGTATGGGCGATGGTGAAATCGGAGGTTGTGGTTTAGAGGTCGCCGGACAGGTAAAATTGCGATTGAGCATACTCCATCAGCGCGTACAGGGCTTTCCTATTGTAGCCAACGCGACTGAGCTAGCTGTGATCGCCTCCGAGGCCACAATAGAAAACGCGTGGACCCTGGCTGTACGACAAATGTACACTTTGCTGCGAAACGAAACCAGCTTATCCTCAGATGAAGTCATCATGTTGCTTTCTCTTTGTGGGAATTTGGCTATTTGTCAAACGGTAAATCCCCAAAAAACTGTGCGCATGTCCATTCCGCTTCGATACGCGCTGGATAGCGGCTATAGTAAGTAGATAAGTAGAATGGAGAGTACATGGACTAGCATTTTCGAAGGCCCCAAAACTAATTGGGGAATCTTTGACGTTTTTTGCTAATCCATTAATATCAATCATTATGAAAAGTTACATTATGAAAAGTTACGGTGCGGAGGAATTTTTCTCAATTATTTTATCTCCATTTTTATACGTTTATCTCATAAAGGGACCTTCATAAAACGAATCTCAGAAAACCTCTGGAAAGATTGTTAAAAGCTTGATAAACTGTAAAAGACGCCATGACGGTATTTCTGTCCAGCAGCGCGGTCAGTGTGAAGGAGGCGCGAGAAAGTTGTTCGTTGACCACGAAAAAATCTGATAACAACTCCCTCAGCTTCCGATTCCGATTGGATCTCGTGTTGAAGCGTTCATTCATTAGACAGCCTGTGTGATCCGCAGACAGCCTGTGTGATCCGCGAAAATGACCTGAGAGATCCCGCTGACGTTTAAATTGCGGATTTGTTCGAGCAGGGTATCCGCTTCGAAGCAGCAGCCCAACACGGCGTCGTTCGATCGTCGGCGCTGTTGCGGAGATAAAGGTTTACGGAGAAATTGAGATATCGGCATTCAATCAAATCCCCTTCATCATATCAGTTCATCATATCAGTCAGAGAGAAACTCTTTTCAGTCAGAGAGAAACTCTTTACGCAATAGTTCGAAGGTGAAAATATTTTTTATATTTTTTATAACAATATTTTATGGGAAAAAAAACGTCGATGATTTATACTAACATATTGTCGGCTGTAAGTTATTTTCAATATATTAAGCAGAGAGGTGGAATATCATGAGAAAATCGCTGTTTGCGGTAATGCTCGCGCTTGTTCTTTCTCTACCTGGCCTTGGAGTTTGGGCGGAGGCGGCAGGTGTGGACGTCGGAATCGTCCTCCCTACCAAGGACGAACCGCGGTGGCTTCAAGACCAGGCCCGTTTCGAATCGGTCATAGCGGATACGGATTACAATGTGGAGGTTTTGTTCAGTCAGGGATCGTCCGCCACTGAACGCACAAACGTGGAAACATTGATAGCCAGGGGCATCAAGGTCCTCATCATTTGCGCTCACGACGCGGCGGCGGCCAGCCTGACGGTTGAGACGGCAAAAGAGGCCGGCATTACGGTCATCGCGTATGACCGTCTGATCACTGAAACGAAGGCAGTGGACTACTACGTGACGTTCGATTCTGTGGCGGTGGGAGAAGCGATGGGTCGGTATCTCGCGGACAACGCCTCTGGAAAAAACCACTCCCTGTATCTGTACGCGGGCGCCGCGACGGATAACAACGCGTTCCTGTTCTTCGAGGGCGCCTGGAACATTCTACAGCCGAAGATCACCGACGGGACGTTCGTCATTCGCAACTCCTCCGAGGCCGCCACGCTTCAAGGGGAGGCGAAACTGACCCGTGATCAGCAAGCCCGCATCATCGGTCAGATTACGACCGATTGGGATTTTAACGTGGCAAAGTCCAAGGCCGAATCCAACCTGACCGCCGTCGCCGCGGATCAGAAGGGGCTCTGCTTTGTGCTCGCGCCAAATGACGGGACCGCTCGTTCCATTGCGGATGTGTTCGCGGCTGACGCCGACGTGAACGGCTATTTTGTGACGGGGCAGGACGCAGAACTCGCCTCCGTGCAGTATGTTATTGACAGCAAGCAGTCCATGACCGTTTTCAAGGACACTCGGACGCTGGCGCAGGACGCGATGGAGATGGCCATTGCCGTCATCAAAGGAGAGAAGCCCTCCACCGACACGACGTACAACAACACGACGGTGGATGTGCCGGCGAAACAGACCCCGGTAGTCGTGGTGACGAAGGACAATGTAAAGTCTGTTCTCATCGACTCTGGTTATTACGCGGTTTCTCAGTTTACAGGAATCAATTGAAAGTATGATCGAAAGTTTCGGGGCCGGCTCGCGCGCGAGGCGGCCCTTTCGAAGGGAGCGTCGGCAGTGAGCGATTTCATTCTCGAAATGAAAAACATCGTCAAGACATTCCCTGGAGTGCGTGCACTGGATAACGTCAGTTTTCAGGTCAAACGCGGAGAAATTCACTGTCTTGTGGGGGAGAACGGAGCCGGCAAATCTACCCTCATGAAGGTGTTATCCGGTGTTTATCCGTTTGGTTCTTATGATGGGGGTATCTATTTAGACGGTTCGCTCGTGCGTTTTCAGTCGATCAGGGACAGCGAAAAAGCGGGCGTCGCCATCATCTATCAGGAACTGGCACAGTTTCCCGAACTCTCGGTTTACGAAAATATTTTTATGGGGCATGAAATAATGAATGGACGCGTGATCGACTGGAACAAGACGATTGTCCGCGCCGGAGAAATCCTGAGGCGCGTCCGTCTCGACGTCAATCCCGCGACCAAGATCATACGACTCAGCGTGGGGCAGCGGCAACTGATCGAGATAGCCAAAGCGCTCTCCAGGGATGTCAGTCTGCTGATCTTCGATGAGCCCACCGCCGCGCTCAACGAAAGCGACAGCGCCAGCCTTCTCGATCTGATCAGAGAGCTCAAGTCACAGGGAATCACCTGCATCATGATTTCCCACAAACTCAAAGAGATTGTTTCCATAGCGGACAGCATCACCGTCCTGAGAGATGGAAGCACCGTCTGTTCTTTTGACGTCGCCGACGGCTCTATTTCGGAGGGCGAGATCATACGGCACATGGTGGGCCGCGAGATAAACGAAATTTATCCGAAACGCCAGCGTACCGAGTTCGGAGAGATATGCTTCGAGCTGAAAAATTGGTCCGTGATCGACCCTGTCACCGGACGAGAGACCCTGCACGACGTCAATATAAACGTGCGCAAAGGCGAAATAGTTGGACTGGCGGGTCTTATGGGATCCGGACGCACGGAACTCGCGCTCAGTCTGTTCGGAAACACTCGCGCCTATCGCATCACGAACGGTGAATTGACCGTGAATGGCAAACGGGTGAGATTCGCGCATCCCGGGGACGCCATCAAAAACGGCGTGGCTTACGTGACCGAGGACCGAAAGCGCAATGGATTGATTTTAATCCAGGATATTCGTTTCAACATCACGATTGCGGCTCTGGAAAAGCTGGTAGAAGGAATCGTCCTCAACCTGAACGAGGAAATCCGGATGGCAAACGACTACAGGGAGCGAGTCAACATCAAAGCGACGGGCATTCATCAGGCAGTCGGCAATCTGTCCGGCGGAAATCAGCAGAAGACGTCTTTGGCCAAATGGCTTTTCGCGACTCCTGAGATACTCATTCTGGACGAGCCGACCCGCGGCATCGACGTCGGCGCGAAATTCGAGATTTACACGCTGATGAACAGGCTGGTGGAACAAGGTATGAGCATCATCATGATATCCTCCGAACTTCCGGAAATCCTGGGAATGAGTGATCGGCTGTACGTCATGTCCGAGGGAACCATCGCCGGAGAAATTTCAGCGGCAGAGGCCACGGAGCGGAAGGTAATGGAGATTGCAACCGGAACCATGAAAATATCGGCAATATCGGAGATATCGGAGGCGTCGGTATGAACGCAAGCAGTCAGAACGCAGGGCAGATCTCGACGGTAGGATTGTCTTCTTTGTTCAAAAACAATATCCGCGATTACGCGATGTATTTTTCTCTCATGTTCATTTTTGCCATATTCGGTTTTCTCACGAACGGGCTTTTCTTGTCCCCACGCAATTTATCCGACCTCATCAATCAGACCGGTTACGTGGCCGTATTAGCGATAGGCATGACCTGCGTGCTCATCATCGTTCAGATCGACCTCTCCGTGGGGTACGTGGCGGGCTTCACAGGAGCGCTGGCGGCGATGCTGATGAACAGAGGGTGGAGCACCTTTGCCGTTATCCCGTGCATCATGTTCGTCGGAGTGCTCATAGGCATGTACCAGGGTTTTCTGGTGTCCTTCGTCCACGTTCCCGCGTTCGTCACCACGCTCGCGGGGATGTTTATGTTCAGAGGACTTCTTTCGATGGTGACAGCGGGCACGGGCACTATCATTGTGCGGGACGAAGTTTTTCGCTCTCTTTCCAACGGCTTCGTCCCGGATCCCTTCGGCGGAAGAGGGCTGCACGTTCTGACGCTGCTCATAGGTATTGTCGGAGCCGCTCTGATCATCGCTAGTGAAACGCGCGCCCGGACTAACATGTTACGTTATCGTTTCAATGTGATATCAACTCCTCTTTTTTTGGTAAAAATAACGATGTTTGCCGCTATTTTGCTCACGATCACGTGGATCTTGGCTTCATATAAAGGACTGCCGTGGACGGCGGTCATCGTGAGCGTCGTTCTGTTGATTTATAATTTCATGCTCAATAAAACACGTTTTGGACGCAGTATATACGCTATCGGAGGAAACGCGGAGGCTGCCGAGCTGTCAGGTATAAAGGTCCAAAAGGTGACGTTCATGGTATTCGGCTCCATGGGTATGTTGGCGGCTCTGGGGGGAATCCTTTACACGTCGCGCCTCGCGTCCGCTACTCCGGCGGCGGGTCTTGGCTTCGAGCTCGACGCCATCGCCTCTTCTTATATAGGAGGCGTATCCGTGCGGGGCGGGGTTGGAAAAGTGACCAATACGATAGTGGGCGCTCTGGTCATTACGTCGCTGACAAACGGAATGAACCTTCTAGGCGTCGATATTTCTTTCCAGTATGTCGTCAAAGGCGCCATCTTCATACTTGCTGTCGCGTTCGACGTCCTCTCCAAGAAAAAGTGATTCCGAAAATGATCCGAGTCGAAGGGAGGTAGATCGACAGATCAATCGTAAATGAGACGGCAGAGCACGTGGAGCGGTTATTTGGGCTAAAAAGTTTGTTGCAAACTGAAGGGAGAATGAAAATGAAAAGAACGACAGTAGCGTTTTTGAGTTTGTTTTGCCTCGCGTTCGGTATTCTTGCCGTAACGTACACAATGGCGCAGGCTGCCGACGGCCCTAAGCCAAGCCTCTTGAATCCCCCCATCGCTCAGGTGAAGAGCGGACAACTCCGCGGCTATATGAACGGCGACATTTACGTTTTTGCGGGAGTTCCCTACGCGAAAGCCGAGCGTTTCGAGATGCCGAAGTCGGTCGATGCATGGGAAGACGTCAAAAACGCCCAGAGCTACGGTACCATCGCCCCAATCCAGCGCATGACCAGGGTAGGCGACGATGAGTTCGTATGGCCGCATCGTTACTGGGCTCAAAGTGAGGAATGCCAGAACCTGAACATCTGGACCAAGAAGCTGGACCCCGATGCAAAGAAGCCGGTTTTGGTCTTTTTCCACGGCGGCGGTTATACAAACGGTTCCGCAATAGAGTCCTGGGCCTATGACGGAACGAACCTGAGCGATTACGGAGATGTCGTGGTCGTGACGGTGAACCACAGACTCAACGTCCTCGGTTATCTTGATCTCACCGCTTACGGTGATCAGTATAAATATTCCCCGCATGTGGGCTGGGCCGACCTCGAGATGTCCCTCAAATGGATCCAGGAGAATATCACGACGTTCGGCGGCGACCCCGGCAACGTGACCATATTCGGTCAGTCGGGTGGTGGTGGCAAGGTCATCACCCTTATGCACATGCCCTCCTCGAAAGGTCTCTTCCATAAAGCCATTTCTCAGAGCTCTGGGTCGGGGTTCAACTTCGGGAAAACCACGAAGGCTATGTCCACCAGGATAGCCGCCCTCACCTTCCAGAATTTGAACATTAAGGAAGGCGACGTGGACGCACTGAAGAAGGTCCCGTACGATACGCTGATCACGGCGGCAGACGCGGCGATCGCGAAAGTGCGGGAGGAAGACCCGCAGAACGTCGCGTATATCAACTGGAACCCGATCCCCGACAACGACTACGTTCTCAACGACTACTGCGACTGGGCGAAGGACATGCCCTTCATGAACGGAAGCGTGTTCAGCGAGCAGATACCGACGTTTAGAATTGGCGACGGGCGGAAAAACGAATGGAGCGCTGACGAGACGAAGGCAAATCTGAAAGCGCGTTTCGGCGACAACGCGGAAGCGGTAGCGGCCGAGTTCGCGAAGCTCTTTCCGAACAAGAGAGTGGGCGACGCCTATTTCTACTCCACTAACGGGCGCAACAACATACGCAAAACCTCCGATATAAAGCATGCCGCTGGCGGTAGTGGACTAATCTACGAGTATCTTTTCGCCTACGAGTTTCCGGTCAACGGAGGAACGACGGCTTTCCACTGCAGTGAACTCATATACGTCTTCCATAACGTGAGCATACCGATCATCTCGATAGCGACGGGCGGCACCGAAGAGTCCTACAAACTGCAGGATGTTATAGCCACGGCATGGCTCAACTTCGCGAAGACCGGTAACCCGAGCCAGGAAGGACTAGAGTGGAAGCCCTACACCGCCGAGGGCAAAGAAACCATGATATTCGACGCCACGAGCGAGCTGCGTTCTTTCGACGACAGCAAACTCTTCGAGCTGATGCCCCTGCAATAGGCCCTCAAGACTGCTTAAAAAAGTACTTTGACATACTCCCACGACTAAAGTCGTGGGATTGTAAGATCGACAAAGACAGCCGACTGAAACCGGTCTTACGTCTTCTCCTTTAAGGGTGGATGCCCCCACTCTGAGAATATTTACAGCCGCATTGATATCCCGATTGATATCCCGGTCGTGTTCCGCCCCGCATCTCGGACACGTCCATCCGTCCATCCGTTCATCCACGGACGGACACTTGAGCTTACCTGAAGCACGGTGCATAGGTGCATAGGTGCTAGGTGCATAGAAAGAGGCGACTCAATCTTTTTCTTTTCTCCCTCCGACGTGCTGAGGATCGTAAGATGCCTATATTTTCCGCCTCCCAATTCTGGTAAACTCAAAAGATAAGCAAAAAAACAAAAGTTGGATGAGGGGAAGGATAATGGCTTTGAAACTGGAAAAAACCTTGGGGATTCTGGGCGGCATGGGACCGGCGGCGACGGCTGAATTTTTAAGGCTCTTGGCGCAAGACGTTCCAGCCCAATGTGATCAGGAGCATCCCCGTGTTCTTTTACTATCGGAACCCGCTACGCCGGACCGGAGCCGGGCGATTCGTGGAGAAGGCGAAGACCCCACGCCCTTGCTGCGGCGAGGAGTGGAGCGCCTAATCGAGTGGGGAGCGGAGGTTTTGGCTGTTCCTTGCAACACGGCGCATTTTTTCATTGATCGCTTTCGGCAAAACTTGACCGTGCCCCTCATTCATATTGTCGAGGCGACGGTAAATCAGGCGAAGAAGCGGAGCGATGGAGGCGCGTGGCTTCTCTCCACCTGCGGAACTCGGCAGAGCGGTCTCTACGCCGAGTACGCGCACCGGGTGGGTTATCGGTTTCTGGACCCCACGGATGAAGAACAGGAGCGCGTACAGCAAAGCCTAACCTACGTCAAGGCTGGGCGAATCTCGGAGGCGGGAGTGGTCCTGCGTGAGGTCATAGAGGCGCTGTGGAAGCGGAATGACACGTTGATCGTCACGGCTTGTACGGAGCTGCCCTTAGCTTACGCCTCATCCGGTCTTCCTCCAGAAAAGGAGATTTCCAGCCTCCAGGCCCTCAGCGCAGGCTGCGTTGAATTTCTCTATCCCAGCACCCTATCATGAAGCAAATATAAATAATTTAAAGGAGGCGGAAGAAAAATGAAGCGTGGTTTCATCGACGGGTATTTCATGATTTCGGAGCGCGGGAGCACTGTCTGGACGGAGATTTTGGGCGGAGTTGTAACTTTCATGGCTATGGCCTATATTTTAGTGGTTCACCCCAGCATCATGGCTGCCGGCGGGAAGGGAATGCCCAGAGAAGCGGTGTTCACGGCGACGGCGATAATTGCCGCAGCGTCGACGATCCTCATGGGTTTTTGGGCGAAACTCCCTTTCGCCTTGGCTCCGGGTATGGGCAGCAACGTGATCATGATCGGGCTGGTGACGGCGGGCTTGGCCACGTGGCAGCAAGGGATCGGCATGGTGGTCATTTCGGGCGCCTTATTCATGCTGGTGAGCTATCCTTTTCTCAGACCGCTGCAGCTCTTCGGCGTTCAGGATAAAAAGATTCTGGACTTCAATCTGCGGAAGATGGTGGTGGACGCCATCCCTATTAGCGTAAAATTCGGCGTCAGTTTCTGTATTGGCCTGCAATTGGTGATTTTGGGAGCGGGTTCGTCGGGTATCCGCCTAGCTCTGGTGGAAAATAACGCCTTCGTGCTGGGAAACCTAACGGACCCTCGATTGATTTTGGGCATTGTGGGTCTGATCGTTATTTTGGCGATGGTGTTTTTGCAGAGAAAGGACGGACGTTCGCTGGTCCCGGGCGGCTACCTCATTGGGATGCTGCTGATCACGGCGGCGGCCATCTATCTGCAAATGGTGAGAACGCCGGAAGCAATGGTCCAAACCCCACCCAGTGTTCTGCCGGTTTTCTGGGCCTTCGACTTCAAAGGCGCTTGGGCGCTGGAGTATTTGCCCTACGTTTTGGTGTTTTTCATGGGCGACTTTTTCTCGACGGCGGGCACTGCCCTCGCCTGTGCGGAAAAAGCCGGTCTGATGGATGAAAAAGGCAACGTGCCCAAGCTGAACGAGGTTTTTTGGGTGGATTCGCTGGCGACCGTAGTAGGGGCGTTCTTCGGCCTCACGGTGGTGACCACTTTCGTGGAGTCCAGCGCGGGCGTGGAGTCGGGCGCCAAAACGGGTTTCGCCTCCTTGGTCACTGGAATTCTGTTCATCGCGTCGCTGTTTTTGTCCCCTCTCTTTTTGATGATTCCACCCATCGCCACGGGAGCGGCTTTAATCGCCGTGGGCATCGGGATGATGATGGGGATACGTCGTATTGTGGCTCAGACCCAAAATGACCAACTAGAGTTGATTTCCGTGCTGCTGATGGCCTCCTATTATGCGCTTCTGCGCAATGTCGCTGGAGCGATGTGTTTCGGCATCGTTATGAATACGGTGCTTAAGTCCATTCAGTACACCTACCGCCGGCCCCCGTTGGATTGGGTGAAACTCACGTCGGGCATCGGACTGTTTTTATTGGGAATCAGTTATTTTGCCGTCCAAATTTGGTCACGATAAATAAGCAAGCAATAATAGACAAGAACGGAGAAAACTCATGAGAAAACTGGACCTATGGCGGTACGCGGATATGGTGACGCTTCAACGCGCCGCGCGAGGAGAGACGCAGGCGGACCTGGCTGTCGTGCGCTGCCAATTAGTCAACGTGGCGACGCATCAGATCTATCCAGTGGAGGTTTACGTCAAAAACGGCGTGATCGTCTACGTCGAGAGTGACAAAAACGCGTTTTGCGAGTTGAAGGCCAACGCCGCGAAGGTATACGATGCTGGGGGTTCTTTCTTATTGCCTGGGTTGCTAGATTCTCATCTGCACGTGGAAAGCTCCATGCTGACACCCTACAACTTCGGGTGCGGCGTGGCGGTTCACGGCACCACTTGTGTGTTCACCGACTGTCACGAACTGGTGAACGTGGCGGGTAAAGAGGCCTTCGTTTATATGCTGGAGGACGGCAAAAGATCTCCCATTCGGCAGTTGATGCTGGTACCCTCCTGCGTTCCCTCGGTTCCCGGTCTGGAAAACGCCGGGGCATCTATTACGGCGAACGACGTTCGGGAAATGGCCCGACTGGACCCGGAACGAGTGGTGGGTTTGGCGGAGGTAATGAACTACCCCCAGGTGATCGGCGGCGAAAAGCTCATGCGCGACATTTTGCAGGCGGCCAGGGAAAGCGGCCTCTACCTGCAAAGCCATTATTACGAACTCTTTGGCCGAAACCTGGCGGCCTATCTGATCCATGACCTGGGCGGCAATCACGAACTTCGCACCGCCAAAGAAGTGGACGAGGTCTTGAGACAGGGCGGCTGGGTGGACCTCCGGGGAGGCAGTTCGATCAGCGCGAACTTCAAAGAGCTTTTAGAATCTGTGAAACGGTTTCCCCACCCTACGAGCCTCCGCGTGACGGTTTGCACCGATGATCGGCACGCGAAGGATATTTTAGACGGGCATATTAACCTGGTGGTGGCCCGAATGGTGGCCGAGGGAGTGGCCCCCACGGTGGCAATCGCCTGCGCCACGCGTAACATTGCCCAAGAATATGACATTGCCAACTTGGGAGAGGTGGCAGTAGGCAAACTAGCGGACATGATTGTCGTTCCTCGCTTGGAGGACATGCGTCCTACAGCCGTATTCGTGGGCGGAAGCCTCGTGGCGGAGAACCGAGTATTGCTGACGAAGGGCGAACCCAGTGTGCCTAAGCTGAGGCACAGCGTGAAGCTGAAACCAATAAAGCCGGAAGACCTGTTGATCGCCGCTCCCAAGGTCGAAACGTCGGGGAATGGGGCAAATAAAACAGTAAAAATAAACGCGATCGACTTCACCGCGAAAATCACCACCTTGGCGCCCACGGAGCTGCCGGTGGACCGAGAGGGTCATCTGGCCTTGCCGCCAAGCGAAGACCAAAGGAAAGATCAAAGGAAAGACCAAAGGGAAGACCTTGCGTTCATTATGGTGTTCAACCGATACGGCAAGGGGACCAAAGCAGCCGGGGTCGTTCGGAACTTTGGTTTGACGCAAGGTGCAGTGGCGACCACTGTTTCCCACGACAGTCACAATCTAGTGACGGTATGGAAGAACGCCAACGACGGAGCGATGGCAGTCAATGCGTTAATCGAAGCTGGCGGTGGAGAAGTGACCTGTATCGACGGCAAGCTGGCGCTAATCGAGCTTCCCGTGGGCGGACTCATGAGCGATCTGCCGGCGGATCAGGTCGCGGCCAAGCTGGAAACGTACCAGGAGCATTACTACAGAGCTTTCGGCGGGGCAAAGGTTTCCCTTCTCAGACCCGCTACCACCTCTTTAATTGTGTCGCCGGAGTATAAAATATCCGACATGGGAATCGTGGACGTGCTCAAGCAGAAAGTGATCCCCCTTTTCCCCGACCAAGAAGTCTGAGGGTTTCAAGTGGATAAAATATTCGCCGTTGAGCGCGTCAGTTGCTCAGCGGCGAATCTAAAGCTGTTGTTCCTGGACCTCGCGAGTTTTACGAAACGCCCTCCAGGATGTCGCCAACCATAGGACCTCTAAGGGCATCGCCGCGATCAGCGCCCCATGGGAAAACGACAGGCCGCCCGATCCCGTTTCGAGTCTCAGAGAATCTATCGAAAGTCGCATGATCGAATATAGAAGAAGCCCTAGCGGAGTGATCAGCGCGTGTGTCCATAGTTTTCCTTTTTTTAAGATCTCTCTTTCTTTTAAGATCCCTCTTTCGATAGCCAGCAGCGACAACAAAATCGCTCCGGCGGAAAGAGAGTAATAAATCTGAGTAGGGTGCCGTGTCACCGACAGAGCGTCATAAGGAAAATGAAGAGCCAGCGGGGAAGCGCTTTGGATACCCACGCAACATCCCGCGAAAAAACACCCCCACCGTCCCAAGGTCATCGCGAGAAGAGCGGGAGGGCTTCCGGCCTCGCAAAGGTGGTTGAAGGACACCCCCGTGCACCGGCAAAGGACGAGCGCTGTAAGGACAGCCCCGCTCAACGCCCCCACCTCCGCAAGCCCCCCTCTGTTTAAGTCCAGAATCAAAGACGGGTCATTCCAGTAGGTGGAGAAATTCCAGATATATTCAAAAGCACGAGCACCCAAGAGCATCCCCATAAAGCTCCAACTGATGACCCGTCGCCCTTGGTCGTCGTCAATTTCGTAGATTGCCAGGCGCCGAATCATCCAAGCCAAGGCTACAGATAGAGCGGAAAACCACAGGACATAGTAGGTCTCCACTGGAATGCCGCTGATACGAAACAGCACGGGATACATCAAACCACACCCTTCTCGTCATGTACGGCATCTCGGTGAAAACCCCCAGTGGGGCTTATCTTCTGCCTCGGTATTTGCTGCTCTTTTTCCTTGCTCCGCATTGACTCTCCTGGCGCTCCTTGGCTCCCAGCTTCGGTATAACCACAACCTTGCGGTCTGGCGCCTCACCCACCGACTGAGTTTCCACGTCGGCGTGATTCTTGAGCGCCGTGTGGATCACCCAGCGTTCCCAACTAAGCATGGGATCTAGGCGCAAGGGAGCTCCCCGCTCCACAACCCTACGGGCCGTTGCTTCCGCCAGGCGTTCGAGGCTCTGCTTGCGGCGTTCTCGGTAGCCGCCTGAATCCAGGCGAACTCGCGGCTCGTCTCCTGGTGAGCGGAGAGATAAGTTCAGCAGGTATTCCATGGCCTTCAAGCTGTCGCCGTGGCGTCCCACCAAAATATTGGCGTCCTGCCCCTCCAGGGAGATCATGTGGTTATCGCGAAGTTCAGGGGTTACGCGTAAATTCATGCGCTCCAGCACATCCGTCAAAAAAGAGCGGCTTTTGAGCAGCAATAAAGGATTTCTCGGGGTCACCTGTACTTTTAGTTTCCTGCCAAAGAGACCGAAAAAACTTTTTTCCTCGCTTAGGATCTCCGCGCTCAAATCCTTGACCGATACACCCCACTGATCGGACGCCCGCCTCAATGCTTCTTCAGTAGACGTTGTTTCAAAAACAAGATATGTCTCCTGCTCCACAGTTTTATCCTCTTTTCCGATCTTTTAGCGTCCTAATACCTACTTACTTATAACTAGTAGATATGTCTTATTCAAGCGTTCAAAACGATTTTTACATCGCGTTCAACTTAAATCACTTCATCTTGTCGACGATCTGATTCAATCGGCCTTATGAGGTTTTTCCTTCAACAAAATCGGCTTATCTTGCATCTCCAGTTTGGTTTTGCGCACGATACGAAGCTGGTGCGCCACGCCCAAAAGAGAGGAAACGCCCCAGTAAAGCAGTACTCCCCCTTGAATATTCAGGCATACCCAAAGCAAGAAAAAAGGCATAAACCAACTCATCATCGCCATCTGAGGGTTACCAGAGGAGGTGAGATGTTGTTGATACCACGTCAAAAAGCCGATCACCAAAAGCAAAACGGTATTGGGCAGCCATATTCCCAGGTTGGAAAACAAAAGGCCAGGATTGGTCATCGCGGAAAAAACGACGATCACAGGACCCAACTGGTCTTTAGGAAGAGCCTGTCCCAATTCATTCACGAGATTGATGGCGGATGCTATCGTGGACAGAAAAGTTTCTTCGAGGCGAATGGACAAAAACGTAGCGTTGATAAACTCCTCTTGAGTCGAGGCCTCCCGCAGGACGTTATAAAGAAGGATGAAAATCGGTATCTGTATCAGGAGGGGCAGACACCCGGCGGTGGGGTTGATTTTATTTTCCTTGTAAAGAGCCATAACTTCTTTGTTCAGTGTTTCTTTGTCGTCTTGATATTTATCTTGGAGCACCTTCAATCGTGGTTGCAGTTTCTGCATCTTCTGCATACTGGACATTTGCTTCTGCGTCAAAGGATGCGTCGCGAGCCGCACCAACAACGTCAGAGCAATAATGGCCAACCCCCACGAATGGGTCAGACCGTAAAACATTTCCAAAAGCCACATCAAAAAATTGCCGGCTTGCTGCCATAGATATCCCACCAAAGTCACCATCCTAGTTTTTTTTGCGTCTCTCATGTTTGTTACGTTTTTTACAAGGCGGGGGATCGTAACCTCCTTCGTGCCAAGGGCCGCATCTGGCGATCCGTTTAATAGCCAGGCACGAGCCCTTGTAAAAACCCCACTCCGCCAAAGCGAGAATCGCGTATTGGGAACAACTTGGGTAAAATCGGCATCGTGGTCCCAATAGAGGGGAAATCCACTTTTGATACCCTCGTATCAAGCGGATCGCCCCCCACGCAACGACATTCGCTCCCATCACGAAACTCACTTCCCTATTATATTCAATATCAACAACTTAAGCAAAAAACTCCGCGAGAGATTTTTCCTTTAACCCCATTTGTTATTCACCGCCAACAGGGCCCCGGCCAATCGGAGGTCAGAAGTCCTTTTTTGAGGAGAACGGCGGCCATATCGCGATAGACCTCGCTCGCCTTAGCACAAAGGGCATTGTCTTTCAGGGAAACGACGACGATCACGTTCGGGCACACCCACGGACGAAGCCGCCGAAAGGCTTCCCTCAGGACTCGTTTGCTGCGGTTGCGAACATGGGCTTTACCCTGGCGTTTGCCGGCCACATAGCCGGAGCGCGGGTCTGTTCCCATTCCTCTCAAAAACAACAACCGCACCAGTTCTCCTTGTGCTCGAAGACCGGTGCGGAAAATGAGATCAAACTCCCACCCTTTTTTTATCGTTAAACCATCGTTAGGCACTTGCGACCCTTGCGCCTTCTGTTACGCAACACCGCGCGTCCCGTAGGCGAAGAAGAACGCGCGAGAAAACCAATTTTCCTTTTGCGCGGTTTTCGATGAGGCTGATAAGTTCCCTTTTTCATAAACGTATACACTGATCCTTTCAATATACTAATACCTACTTATAACTAGTAGATATATTTCGCATAATATTCCTTTGATGATTATGAAGTCAAAGGCAAAGCTGAATCTCGCAAAGCTCGTAGAAATATTCCAATATATTCCACAAATTGCTATTATAGTCCCGAACTACAACAACATTTCCATCAGAATAGAGACACATAATCTCTACAGGCAAACGTTCAGATACCCGGGACAATAGTCACTACACGGCCTTGGTTTTCGGCTTTAACATCAACAGCTATTGGAACGCGTATGAACCATCTACCAGACCCAGAATCAATTGTAATTCTGCCTTGATGGCCTACCTCCTTATTGTCGAAACACACAATTGTCGAAACACGCAACCCTGTTACCTGCGCCGCTTGAGACATCGTATATTATTTTACCATAACATATTATGACACTTTATGATAGTTTATCAGATATAATTATAAATTATAAATATAAATATATTATAGTTTATCCAGATATTATATGTAACCCTCCTAATACTGAGATTACTCATCACTGAAAACATTGAGCGAAACAAAAACTCCTTAAAAACCGTCGACGAAACCTCGATTCGGAATCTTCACACATCAATATTCTGCTATTATCATATCGGTTCAAAACGTTCTTATAAGACAAGCATTAATAGTATAACACATTTTTTACGATAAAGCGATTCAGATTTGAGCACGGCGGGTATCAAGAATTGGACGGAGCGGAAGCGGCGTGTCAAATTGGCGTGTCAAATCGGAAACACTCCGGCAGATGCCGCTGGATTATCAAACATATGTCTTTAACATACGTCTTTAATGAAGACATTGAGGAACATGGTAGTACGAATGAGGGAGGAAAATACGATAATGGACTTATATTTCTTTCTGGCTCGGTATTAAAAATTCCACGATACATTTCTTTTTTCTTTACCAAAATTTTATACTACCAAAATTTTATACTACACGCCGAACAAGGCAAAGGACGCCAGTGCCCCCAAGGGAACCAGAACCGCCACGTTGCGCCACGGGACGAAAAGAGCGCGGCAGAGCAATAGGATAAAAATACCGGCACAGCAGTAGGAGGCAAAAAAACCCCATTCCGCTTGCCAGGGAATCAGGCGCGCCGCACCGTCGGCAATGATTCCCCACAAGGCGAAGGCGCCCTCCAGAATGCCGGCTCCGAAAGCCGCCCCTGGGATTCCAAATAGGCACATCAGGGCGATAATCGACGCGACGGTCAAGGCAAAGCTGAAAAAGGCTGGCGCCGCTAAGTTGATCAACACACCAACCCAAGGTGAGGCTCCGAAGGTCCAAGAGACCTGGGGAAAAGTGACGATCCAGATCAACGGGCTGACGCCAAGCCAGAGCAACCCGTCATCCGAGCTGAGGCGTTCCGCAGCGGCGGCGATGGTCACGGCGGCCAAAACCGACAAGCGCCACCCGATGTCCCAGAACCAGAAAGGAGAACGCAACAACAGCAACACAGCAGCCAAGGAGACGGAGTTGATGGCGCTACCCGGCCGTCCCGCCAGTTCTCCCAGGAGGGCCACTTGGATCATCAGCCCCGCCCGAGCCGCACTAGCCGAGGCTCCAGTCAGAAGGATATAAAGCCACAGCAGAAGACTCAACCCCAAAAACCGCCTTTTCCCCCTCTTGAAAAAGTATGACGCGGCCGCCACCAAAATACCCACGTGAAAACCGGACACAGCCAAGAGGTGACTCGTCCCCCAAACCCTGTGAGCGGCGTTTAGGCCTTCGTCTCGCTTGCCCGTCCAAGAAGCGTTGAGGTAGGCGGCCGTCAAGTGAGGCAGGCGCAGAGCAAGGGCCCGATAGAGACCGTAGCGCCATCGTTGAAGCAGAGCCTCCGCCGAGAAGCGGAGGCCGAAACCGGGAATAGCTCCAGAAAGAGATTCGACTTTGGCGGAGGTCAGTTGCGCCATCATTCCCCGGGCACGCCAAAAACGGTCTTCCCGGAAGTCACTGCCACTGGAGGTGGATCGGAAGAGCTTGGGTGTTCCCTCCACTCGAACCCGATCTCCTTCCACCACGGTTGCGAAAGGAAGTTTCAGAACAAATCCCCCCTGATGCGTTTTTACCGTCACGGCCTGAAGCCGGCCCCAGGGACGGCTCTCCACCACGATACCGGTTGTGACGACGAAGCGAGGAAGAACGGGCGAACGAGTCAGGCAAAAGGCAATCCAGGAAGAGCACAGAAGCTCGATGATGAGCATGAGCACCGCCGCGCGCCACTGGCCCTTCAGCTCGACGCGATAGGAGCAGACCGTTACCCCCACCGCTGTCAGTAACGAGATCAAGGGCATCGCCCAAGGGATTACTCGGCCCTCCAAGGCCAACATCACCGTGAGGCCGGCCAAAATCGCCAGAAAAGGGGATCGAGCCAGAAGTATCATGCTTGATTGAAAATTACGCTCACAAGCCAATAATCATGGGCCAACGGTTACGTTGCCGCGCAGCCCTTCCAGTTTTTTCGCGCCAATACCCTTGACCTGTAAAAGATCGTCCACCGCTCGGAAGAGACCGTTTTCTTGACGATGTTTTATGATGTTTTTTGCCAGAGTGGGGCCGATGCCTTTCAATGAAGTCAGCTCTTCCTCCGAGGCCCGGTTGACGTTCACGAGGCTGGAAGTTTTGGGTTTATTCCGCTCATGCCGCGACGCGGAGTAAGTTTGCCGCGCCTGAGTTTGGGGCGTTTTCGGCGGATTGGGCATCGAGGGGACCTGAGTCGCGTTCGCCCCTGTCGTCGGAGTTTCTCTAGCGGGAATGTGAACGTGCAGTCCATCCTCCAACGAAGAGGCCATATTCACGACCACGGGATCGGCGAGGCTGTCCAAACCTCCTGCTGCCTCCACTAACTGAAAGAGCCGCGCGCCAGCGGAGAGGCGATAAACCCCCGGCTTGCGCACTTTGCCTGTGATATACACCACCCACTCTGAAACCGGAGTTGAATCCGGAGTTGAAGCTGAATCCGAAGTCTCCTGGATCGCCAATACGTTGACTCCAGTGGTCGTTTTTGTGTCGCGCGAACGCTGGCGCGTTTCGGAAACAGCCGTCACCCTTTCGGTTCGGGGAGTTTGCGGAACCGCGTTTTCGATTTTTTCCTCACGAATCGTCAGTGACCGCGCCAAGAGGCCAGCCGCCAAAAAACAGGTCATGCCTGTCGCGAACAAGAGCCTACCACGGTGCTTTTCCCAAAGCTCCTCCCACATGTTCCTCTCTCCTCTCTCTCTTCTTTAATTTTCTCTTCTTTTTTTCTCTTCTTCATTACTTTTCTTTCTTCTTCTCTCTTTTCTTCTCTCTCTTATCCTTATCGAACGACGACACCCCTGAGGCACCAAGACTCCGCCGAAACGACCTCGGCCGTGACGAAGCGACCCAGAAGGTCCTTCGCGCCATCCAACAAAACCACTTTGTCCATAGGTGTGCGCCCCTGGAGCAGCGTCTCGCCCTTGGGAGCGGCTCCGTCCACCAGAACGGAATATCTTCGCCCCACCAGCTTTTTATTGATTTCGAGGGTGATGGCGTTTTGCAGCGCGTTGACGCGGTTGAGACGCTCCATTCGCACCTCTTGGGGTAAGGCGCCAGGCATGGTGGCGGCCGGCGTTCCCGTTCTTTCGGAGTAGGCAGCTGTGTGGACGAAGTCGAAGCGTATTTCTGAAAGAGCACTCATGGAATCCTCGAAATCCTCCTCTGTCTCCCCCGGGAAACCCACAATCAGGTCACTGGTGAGCCCTACCTCGGGAAGAAGGGAGCGTACCATCCGCACTTTATCCACGTACTCAGCTCGTGTGTACTTGCGGTTCATGAGCTTGAGGACTCGATCACTGCCGGCTTGGATTGGAAGGTTCAGCGAAGGAGCAACGTTCGGCTCGTCGAGCATCACTTGTAGAATCGCCTCGGTGAAATCTTGGGGTAGGGAGGTCACAAAGCGCAGCCTCTCCGCACCCGTGTGGGCCACCTCGCGCAGCAGCTCGGCAAAGCCGTAACCGCTTTGAAAATCTTTACCATAGCTGTTGACATTTTGCCCCAAAAGAGTGATTTCTTTCGCGCCGTTGGACATAAGGGCGTGAACTTCGCGCAGAACTTCCACCGGGGGACGGGAGAGGAAGCGTCCGCGGACGTGGGGGACGATACAATAAGTACAAAAATTATCGCATCCGTGGGCGATGGTGACGTAGCCGCGATATTTATTTTCTCGCGTTTCCGAGAATTCGTCCAAATCGTGGAACTCCCGCGGGTCCTCGTCCAAGAGAGTCACCCGCTCTCCCGTCATAACGCGTTCGAGGCCTTCGGGCAGCATCCCGATGTGCCGAGGTCCCGAAACCAAGCGGACCCACGGATAACGGGAGAAGACCCTGTCTCCCAGGTTCTGGGCGATGCACCCCGTCAGAGCCACATAAGGCCGCCTATTTCGTTCCCAGAGAGGGGCGTAGCGTCCCAGTTCGCTCCATACCTTTTGTTCCGCTTTGCCGCGAACGCTGCAACCCGTGAAAATTACCAGGTCGGCCCCGCCCTCGTCCGACTCCGCCCAACCCCGGCGCGTCAAAGCCGTGCGCACTCTGTCGCTGTCGTAGACGTTCATTTGACAACCATAAATCTTCATGTGAAAACGATACACGGATTTTTCCTTCCCCCTCGACACATCAAAAACTGTCGAGCCCCTAAACCAGCGAGACTCGGCGCTCTAAGTCTACGATTAAATTCTTTTCGACGCAAGCCTGGGAGCCTGGGGTTGTATTATAGTGAATTAAAGCAAAAGGCATAAAGTTAGAGCCATTCTTTCATGAGCTTGAATGTTTACGATAAAGATTGAGAAGCTGAAAGAGGCAAAAGGACGCGTGAACTTTTACGATAAAGCGATGAGAAAGCCAACGGCTTCAGCCGTTGTTAGATGAGATTGGATGAGAATCGCAAGGCCGCCAATGGTGGCGTTTGTTTTGTATTTGGTTTCTTGCCATATGTCTACTTTCATGTGTCTACTTTCATGTTAAACTTCTTTTATGGCTTATCAACGCGAAATGCGGGGCGGAACACGACCGGGATATCAATCGGGATATCAATGCGGCTATAAATATTCTCAGAGTGGGGGCATCCACTCTTAAAGGAGAAGACGTATCTTAAAGGAGAAGACGTAAGACCGGTTTCAGTCGGCTGTCTTTGTCGATCTTAGACTCCCACAACTTTAGTCGTGGGAGTATGTCAAGGACAGGTGGTCTCTTGGGCAGGGAGTTGGAGGGCGTCCCGGGCTGTGGGGTATGCTTTTTTTCGCTCGCCGGCGGAGCGCCGTCTGTCTTGTTGTTGTGTGGTTTATCGCGACGGGGGCTGACGGCGTACGCGGTGTTTGGAGTGGGAGTACAGAGGCGGCTTCTCGGTGAGGAGGGTGTCGGATTCACCGTCGATGGGCGTGTGGACATGAAAAAATACGCCTGGGATGGTCGCTGAAACAGTACTTGGGACGAAGGGGTTTATGGGGCGAGTATCAAACTTCCATTTATTTTTGCATTCTGCCCTTGTTGTTTTTGCATTCTGCCCTTGACGTATATGATTTTCGCTTTTATACTGCATATCCAGGTTAGCGGAACAGATATTAGCACCAGGTGTCAATAATTTTACCAGCGATGCTTTTGTCACGATACTCGATGGGGGCGTTTGGGATTAAATCCGAAAAAAAAATTCGTCAGCAGCGCCTGGCGAAATTGCTTGACGATAATCCAATGGCGACAGACCAAGAACTCGCGTTCCTTCTGGGGGTGAGCGTGAGCACAATGCGTTTGGACCGCGCTCTTATGGGTGTGCCCGAACTTCGCGAGCGGATCAAGCGTATGGCGCAGGAGGCGAGCAGCAAGCTGCGCTCCTTGAGTCAAAGCGAAATCGTTGGCGATCTGTTGGAACTCGAACCCAACCACTGGGCGCTTTCGGTATTGCGCACTACCCAAGAGATGGCTTTTCGCACGACGGACATTTTATGGGATCACTACATTTATGCTCAGGCCAGTTCCATCGCGGTGGCCGTAATCGAAGCCACGGCGGTGATCATCGACTCGATGCGGGGAGAGTACAAAGGACACGCTAAGGTGGGTGACGTGTTGATCGCCAGGGCCAAAGTGGGCGTCAGCAAGGACAATCGTTACATCGTCAGCGTGCGAACCCGGGTGAGGGAAAAGGAAATATTCGTCGGCCGCTTTATCACCGAGATCTTGACCGCGAAGATCCCATGAACTCTGAATTTGCCCAATACCTCAGTATTCAGAAATAAAGAAATAAAGAAATAAAGAAATAACAGCGGATGGCCTTTGAAAGGTTTTGTTCATAATGGGGATAAACGCGATTATTGAAGGAATTATTGATGGAATGGACCTGTGGATGCGATGAAGACATTAACGATAGCTCTCGACGCGATGGGCGGCGACAATGCGCCCTATGAAATTTGTAAAGGCGCGGCTTTGGCCTGCAAGGAATTTCCAGATTTGGAGATGATCCTGACGGGGGACGAGGAAAAAATCAAACCTTGTTTGAAGGTCGTTTCCAGAGATGTATTGAATAGAATACGGATCGTGCACACGACCGAAATTGTCGCGATGGACGAACAGCCTACCACCGCGATTCGGAAAAAGCGAGACTCCAGCATGAGGATCGCCATGGAGATGGTGCGGGCGGGGGAGGCTCAAGGATGTCTTTCCGCCGGAAATACGGGGGCAATCGTGGCGGGGGGCGTCTTGGTGGTGGGGAGACTGCCGACCATCGAGCGACCCGCTTTGGGGGTACCTCTGCCAACCATCAGTCGGTGGACGTTTTTGCTGGATGTAGGTGCTTCCGTGCGCTCCAAGCCCATGAACCTGTATCAGTACGCTCAAATGGGCAACGTGTACTCCAAGAAAATTCTAGGAGTCGCCGAGCCTGAGATCGCTCTTTTGTCCAACGGAACCGAGGAGATCAAGGGCGACGACACCGTGGCGGAAGCCAGGGAAATGCTGTGCGGGAGTCCTTTGAACTTCAAGGGTTACGTGGAAGGAGATGATATTCCCTGGGGCCGGGCGGACGTCGTGGTTTGTGACGGCTTCATGGGCAACGTGATCTTGAAGTTCGGGGAAGGTCTGATGCAGGGCGCCAAGTCTATCATCGGCGAGGAAATGGGACATCGTTTCATGCCGAAGATAGGGTTGCTTTTCATGATCCCCATGGTCAAAGCGCTCTGGGCTCGTTTCAACTACGAGAAATATGGAGGCACACCTCTTCTGGGAGTCAAAGGAACGGTCATCAAGGCCCATGGACGTTCAAAAGCACCCGCCATTTTAGGCGCGTTGACCGCTGCTCGAAACTTCATCGTCAAGGACGGCGTAGGGCAAATTCGCGAGGAACTCGAGTGAGGCGTGGGATAAGATGGAAAACGATTATGGAAACGCTTATGAAAAAGATGACGGAAAAGATGATGGAAAAATGAGGCAAAACAACCGGGTTTGTAAGCTGCTGGGAACGCAATATCCTCTGTTGCAGGGAGGCATGGCTTGGGTCGCCAACGCCGAACTGGCCGCGGCCGTCAGTAACGGCGGCGGGGTGGGGATCATCGCGGCGGCCACGATGCCGGCGGAGATACTGGAGCGGGAGATTTTGAAAGCGCGACAGCTGACGGATCGCCCCTTTGGGATCAATATCATGTTGATGTCCCCTACGACACCCGACGCCCTGGCAATGGCCGAGAAACACAAGGTTCCCATTGTCACCACGGGAGCGGGCAGCCCCGGCAAGATTTTGGATCGCCTTAAGCCGCTGGGAACGGTGGTCATTCCCGTGATTGCCTCGGTGGCTCAAGCCAGACGCGTCGAGAAACAAGGCGCGGACGCTGTGGTGGCCGAGGGGATGGAAGCCGGAGGACACATCGGGGAGCTGACCACGATGACCCTCGTTCCCCAGGTCGTCTCCGCTCTGAACATTCCGGTCATTGCTGCGGGCGGCATCGCGGACGGGCGCGGAGTGGCGGCGGCTTTCGCTCTGGGTGCCGAAGGCGTTCAGTTGGGGACGCGCTTCATTTGTTGCAAAGAGTGCACCGTCCACGAGAATTTCAAGAAAGCCATACTGAACGCCAGGGACCGTAGCACCGCCGTCACGGGGCAAAGTACCGGACACCCCGTGCGCTGTCTTCGCAACAAGCTGACGGCGGAGTTTGAAAAAATTGAAAACTCTCGTGCCTCCCCTGAGGATATCGAACGCCTGGGCACGGGAAAGCTGCGCAGCGCCGTGGTCGATGGGGATGTGGAATGGGGTTCCCTTATGGCCGGGCAGTCGGCCGGGATGGTGCGTGAGATTCTTCCCGCGGCGGAGATCATCGAAAAACTTTTTTCTGAGGCAAAAGATATAGCCAATCAACTTAAAAATAGGTAATGACTAGACAGTGTAATGAAGAGGCAATGAATGAATGAAGAGGCAATGAATGAATGAAAAGGCAATGAATGAATGAAAAGGTAATGAATGAAGAGGTGGCACAATTGAGTTATGCGCTTTGTTTTCCCGGTCAAGGGGCGCAGGAGGTCGGAATGGGCAAGGCCTTGTACGAATCTTTCCCCTCAGCCAAAGAGATTTTCGATGAAGCCGACGACGCCCTGTCTTTTCATCTCGCGCGCGTGATCTTCGAGGGACCGGAGGAGGAATTGCGGCGCACGGCCGTCACGCAACCCGCTATCATGACCGTGAGCGTGGCTTCCACACGGGTGCTGGAGCGGGAGATGGGCGTGAAACTCGCTCCGTTCTGCGGGGCGGGACATAGCCTTGGTGAGTACACCGCGCTGGTAGCCGCGAAGGTGTTGTCTTTTCGCGACGCGGTGGAACTGGTGCACAGACGGGGCCAGTGGATGCAAGAAGCTGCTCCCGAAGGAATGGGGGCAATGGCGGCCATCTTGGGCCTGAAGGCCGAAGAGGTGGTGGAGGTTTGTTCCTCCGTCGCGCCCCATATGGAGTGCCAGACGGCGAACTTCAACGCGCCGGGACAGATCGTCATCTCCGGCCAGGCCGAGTTCGTGGAAAAAGCTATCGCCGCGGCGAAGGCGAAGGGCGCGAAAAGAGCGGTGCCGCTCAACGTCAGCGCTCCGTTCCACAGCCGCCTGATGATCCCGGCTGCCGAAAAACTCAGGGTTCAGTTTGGGCAATATCCATGGAAAGATCCAGAATGGCCCATCGTATGCAATGTGGATGCCTCGCCCCTTTCCTCGGCGGACGCGATCCGAAAGGCGCTGTTCGAACAGAGCTATAGTCCCGTGCGTTGGGCGGATTCTATTGTAAGAATGGCCGATGATGGAGTAGATGTCTTTTTGGAGCTGGGACCGGGCGACGTCCTCTCCGGTCTTATCAAACGTTGCCGCAAGGGACTCACCGTCATGGCGGCCGGAACCCCGGAGAAACTCGAACAAATGGCGAAGACCCTGGCGGAAGGAATATGGCGGATATGACGGATATGACGGATATGACGGATATGATGGAAAATGAGGCAAAGGTAGCAAAGGTGGAAAAAAATGCCGAGAAACGCCGGGTGGCTTTGATCACGGGGGCGGGACGCGGAATAGGACGCGCGATTGCCCTGGAATTGGGCAAAAAAGGTCTCGATATTGCCGTCAACTACAAGAGCAGCGCCAGCGCTGCGGAGGAGCTTTGTGGAGAAATCGCTTCATTTGGCGTAACGGCCGAGGCTTTCAAGGCGGATGTCTCGAAGGCCGGTGATGTAGGGTTGTTGTTTAAAGCCGTGGAAGAGTCGATGGGCGCGGTACAAGTTCTGGTCAACAACGCGGGGATTACCCGCGACAACTTATTGATGCGAATGAAAGAAGAAGAGTGGCAAGACGTGATTGCCGCCAATCTAAATTCCGTTTTTTACTGCACGAAAGAGGTCATTCGAGGAATGATGCGGGCCCGGTGGGGACGTATTGTTTGCGTCGCGTCTGTGGTGGGGTTGGTGGGTAACGCAGGGCAGGCCAATTATAGCGCGACCAAAGCAGGACTTATCGGATTCGCTAAGTCGGTGGCCCGGGAATACGCGGGAAAGGGTATTACCGTCAACGTGGTAGCTCCCGGTTTTATCGAGACGGATATGACTGGCGTGTTAAATGAAAAAGCCCGCGTCGCTGCCTTACAGCAGATCCCGGTGGGACGCTGGGGACGACCAGAAGATGTTGCGAAGGCCGTGGCGTTTTTTGCCTCGGAGGAGAGCGAATATATCACGGGGCAAATATTGGCTATTGACGGCGGCATGACAATGTGTTAAGGATATAATGGGAAGGGGGTGAATTTGAAATGAAGAAAGAAGAAGTCCTTTCCAGGCTCAAGGAAATTATCGTGGTCCGCCTCGATGTGGAGGAAGATCAAATCGTTCCAGAGGCGTCGTTCGTCGAGGACCTTGGCGCGGATTCGTTGGATATCGTGGAGCTGATTATGGGAATCGAGGAAGAGTTCGACATCGAGATTCCCGACGAGGACGCGGAGAAGCTAACCTCCGTCGGCGAGGCGATGAATTACACGTTGGGGAAAATCGGAGTCGACGACTAACGTCGTGGGGTGGTTGCGGGGGAGGGCGCTTTGAATGCCTTCCCCCGAGCTTCCGAAGTGTAAAATCTCAAGAGATATTCCGAGGAGTGACGCGGGAATGAGAAGAGTAGTCGTTACGGGCCTGGGACCTTTAAGTCCCATAGCCATTGGTAAGGATGCGTATTGGCAGGCTCTCAGAGAGGGCAAAAATGGAATCGGCCCCATTACGATGTTCGACCTCGGTGATTGCCCTGTAACGTTTGGGGCAGAAATAAAGAATTTCGACCCAACTTCCTGGATGGACGGCAAGGAAGCCAGGCGGTCGGATCGAGTCATCCAATTCGCGGTGGCTGCCGCGGAGATGGCGGTAAAGGACTCCGCCCTGGATACCGCGTCGCTGAACCCCTACAAATTCGGAGTGTATATTGGTAGTGGTCAGGGTGGCATCGAGACGTCTTTTAACAATTTCCAGACGATGAAGGAAAAAGGATCCAGAAGGATCAGTCCTTTTTTTATTCCCATGATGATCAGCAATATGTCCACGGCCTACGTGGCCATCCGCCATCAGGCCAAGGGTCCGAACCTATGCGTGGTCACGGCTTGTGCCACGTCTCTCCACAGCATGGGGGAGGCGTATCACGCCATTGTGCGGGAGGATGCCGACGTGATTCTGGCAGGAGGAACCGAGGCCGCGCTTCGGGCGATCAGCATCGCAGGGTTCGCCTCCATGAAGGCGCTTTCCACGCGTTTGGATTCCCCCGAAACGGCCAGTCGCCCCTTCGAGAAGGACCGCGACGGTTTCGTCATGGGAGAGGGAGCGGGAGTATTGGTTCTTGAAGATTTGGAGCACGCTCGGGCGCGGGGAGCGCATATTTACGCGGAGTTTGTGGGCTATGGAACATCTTGCGACGCGGGTCACATTACGGCTCCCGACGAAAATGCGGAGGGCGCTATTTACGCCACCCGCAGAGCTATGGAAATGGCGGGCTGGCAGCCGGAAGACGTGGATCACATCAACGCGCATGGCACTTCCACGCCGCTCAACGACAAAACCGAGGCTTTGATGATCCATAAGGTTTTCGGGAATCACGCTAAAAAAGTGGTGGTCAACTCGACGAAATCTATGATCGGGCATTGCCTGGGAGCGGCCGGCGCTCTGGAGACCATTGCGGTGATCCAAGCCATTGAGGAAGGTTATGTGCATCCTACGTTGAACTACTTCACACCGGACCCGGAGTGTGATCTCAACATCGCCACGGGCAGCGGAGTGAAAAAGCCCATCAACAGGGTGTTGGTGAACAGTTTTGGCTTTGGCGGGCACAATGGGGTTCTGGCCTTTCAGAAATATCTAGGATAACGGACGGGCCGAAAGAAAGCCCTTCAACATAATCTTATGGACGATTTTTCCAATTTGCATGTTTTCCAGGAAAAGCTGGGATATTTTTTTCGCGACAGAGGGTTGCTGGCAACAGCCCTCTGTCATGCGTCTTATGCTCATGAAAATGGGTTGGCGGAGAGCAACGAGCGTTTGGAGTTCCTGGGAGATTCCGTCTTGGGGATGGTGGTAGCCCGCGTTCTCTACGAGTCCTGTCCTGATGCCACCGAGGGCGAGCTGACTCGTGATAGGGTGGAGTTTGTCTGCCGGGACGCCCTTGTCCGGTGGGCGGAGAGCCTGGACGTCGAAAGCGTGCTGCTAAAGGGGAAATCCCTAAAGCCCGCGCCGCCTTCCGTCTTCGCCGACGCGATGGAGGCCGTCTTGGGAGCGGTCTACCTGGATGGTGGCCACGACGCCGCGACCCGGACGATCCGTCGCTATCTGTTCGGGTTGGGGACTTCGCAAATGAATTCAATCAAAGGCCTAAAGAACGGCGGGGCATGGGACGCCAAGTCGAAACTCCAGGTCCGTCTTCAGTCCGAGGAGATGGGATTGCCCCGCTACGAGGTGTTGTCCGTGACGGGACCCTCGCACGCTCCTTCGTTTCACGTTCGGGTCTTTGCTGCGGGGAAAACCTGGAGCGGCAGGGGCGCGAGCCGTAAAGCCGCCGAACTCGCCGCCGCCGCCGCCGCTCTCGAAGAAATTGGATAGGAAATTACGCGATTTTTCCCGCTACGCTATCTCCCACAGCTTGACAAAGAGCGCTGCCCCCCAGTTCGATAGGTTTCGCGGAGGCGTCTGATTCCTCCAAATAAGAGCTTACCGCCGCGTCGATGGCCTTTGCTCCCGCGTTTTCCCCAATGTGGTCGAGCATCATCACGGCACATAAAATCGCCGCCAAGGGGTTGGCTTTGCCCGTTCCCATGATGTCTGGCGCGGAACCGTGTACGGGCTCGAACATCGAAAGCTTTTCCCCGATATTGCCTCCAGCGCCGAGGCCTAATCCTCCCGTCAATCCCGACAAGAGGTCGCTGACGATGTCGCCGAAAAGATTCGGACACAAAATGACGCCGTGTCCCCAAGGTTTTCTCGCCAGTTGATAGCACAGCGCGTCCACGTTTCGTATCGTCAGAGCGATTTCGGGATACTCTGCCGCGACGCGCCTCGTCTCCTCGTCCAGGAACCCGTACAGGAAGGGGACGGCGTTGGCTTTACTGGCAAGCACGACCTCTTTTTCGCCCCGTTGTTTCGCCAGATCGAAAGCATAGCGCGTCACCCGTTCCACACCGGGGCGTGTGAGAACCCCGATTTGCAGCGCCGCCGGGCAATCGGGGTCGAAGGCGGCATCCAGCCGCCCGGAAAGTTTATAGGGTCCACGTTCTGCTTCGAAGGGGATTTTCATACCGCCGCCTCCTTCGCCTCCTTGGGTGACGGCGCCCACCCCCATATAAAAATCCTCCGTGTTTTCGCGCACCACGATGGAATCGATATGAGTTCCTTCTGGAAGGGGGACGGGACAGGGAACGTTTTTGTAGCTTCGCGCCGGACGCAAGTTGATGTACTGGTCGAAGTGGAAGCGGAGTTTCAACAATATCCCGCGCTCTAAAATCCCCGGTTTCACAGAGGGATCACCCACCGCGCCCAGCATCATCGCGTCGCAAAGCCCCATTTCCGTCAGCGCGGATTCGGGGAGAATCTCATTTGTCCGGTTGTAATGACCCGCGCCGAAGGGATAGCTCACCCACTGCACCTTGAAATCATGTCGCGCGCCCGCCGCCTCCACAACCTTGATAGCCTCGGCCGTAACTTCCGGTCCGATCCCATCTCCGGGCAGGAGCGCGATTTTATAGTTTTTCATACTCTCGTCTCCGTTTCAGTCTAGCTTTTCGTTTCTATCTGCTCTATCTGCCGACGCGCCCACGAGACCAACCCTCCTGAGTCAATCAGGTCTCGCAGAAACACGGGGAAGGGGTTGGCCGTCCAAGTGTTGCCGTTGGTTTTATCGGTAACTGTGCCTTTTTCCAAGTCGACCTCGACCACGTCGTCCTTTTGAATGCCATTCACGGCCTCGGGACATTCGAGGATCGGAAGACCCACATTGATCGCGTTGCGGAAGAAAATTCGCGCGTAAGATATCGCTACAATACAAGACACTCCCGCCCCCGCGATGGCGATGGGAGCGTGCTCGCGACTCGAACCGCAGCCGAAGTTATTCCCCGCTACGATGATGTCGCCCCGCTGTACGTTTTTCGCGAAGGTTTCGTCGATGTCTTCCATGCAGTGGGGCGCCAGTTCCTCCGGCAAGCTGGTGGAAAGGTAGCGCGCCGGAATGATGACGTCCGTGTCCACGTTATCGCCGTATTTCCAAACCTTGCCCGTCAAGATTGTCTTCACTGGATATTCGCTGCTACTGAAAACCTACACAAATGTGTAATAGCCCAGATTTTTCCTTCTTCATCCTTTCCTCTTTCGCCAAAGCTACTCAAGTTTGTACGGAAGTCCAAAGGCTTAAATTCCCGGTAGCCCACTGTACATAGCGTTACACTATTCTATAGTGTTTACAATACTTAAAATCCTCGATTGTGATTAGGCTGGCTTGGTCCTCACCAGCGCACAGACTATTTTGTTGATATTGTCTTTTCTTACACAATCAAGTCTGTAGTAGGCTTTCTGGACTTTGATACGCTGTTTGTCTAGGTTTGCAAATTTTACAGTAGCAGGTTTCACCTTCTTTCTATAAATTAATTTTTAGAAAAAATTTAGGTTGCTCTCATTTAAGCCTGCGTTTTAATTTCCTACAAGTATATATCCATACTCTTTCAGCTTTACTCAGCTTTGTGGTTTTGCTGGTTCGTGGTTATGAATAGGTTATACACGAAACGACAAACACCGATAGTCCGGTGTATCTTCTCAATTTTCTCAACATGCTCAATCTTCTCAACATGCTCAGACACTGGATCTATTTCTGTTTTGTAAGCTAGAATCATGTTCCAGTGCCTCCTTCAAAGATTTTTTGTAGTCTCGTAACCCACATAACCTTGAGCTAAAACGATGAACTATCGTCATTAAATCCTGGATCATTTCTTGCTCTGGACTCAATTCCTTTTCGCAAATAAACTCGACATCTCGTAGCCCCAATTCACCGCAATATTGTTCAATAACTGTTTGCTGTTTTCTTAAGTCAGGCTTCTGAGCTTGGCTGGAAACCCGACAATACGCAACGACTCTGACACGAGAATTTTCCGACTTCAAACGCAGAAAATCTTTTAATCGGTTCTCGGTATAAATCCTCCGCTTTGTTTTACTTCGTGAAGCGGGTTTTAATTTATCCTCCCTGTCCCACTTCTGTAGAGTTTTTACTTTAACGCCAAGAAATTCTGCCGCTTGCCTCGAATCATATGCCTTATCTATAACATTATATTACACTTTATATACTAATTAGTAAAGATAGAAACAATCTCTTTTTTATCGAGAATGAGATCAGACTTTTATTCAGACTTCTCTGGGATCCGCGACACGACCGAGGATGGCGCTGGCCGCCGCCACCAGAGGCCCAGCCAGGATGACTTCGCTTTTCGGGCTGCCCATGCGGCCGACGAAGTTGCGGTTACTGGTGGAAACGCAGCGTTCCCCCGCGGCCAAAATGCCCATGTAGCCGCCCAGGCAGGGTCCGCAGGTGGGGGTGCAAACCACCGCTCCGGACTCGGTCAGGTCTCGAATGTATCCCCTGTCCAAAGAGGCGTTGTAGACCTCGTAGGACGCGGGGATAACGATCAAGCGCACCCGGTCGTGAACTTTGCGTCCTTTCAGAATGCGTGCCGCCTGTTCGATATCGGAAATTCGTCCGTTGGTGCAGGATCCGATGAAGACCTGGTCGATTTCCATCTCTTTGCATTCTTTGGCCGCCTTCACATTCTCCGGCAAGTGGGGGAGGGCCACCACGGGCTCTAACTTGTCCAAGTCGATGGAGATCGTCTTCGCGTAAACAGCGTCTTTGTCGGGGAAAATGGGGGTATACGCGCGTTTTGCCCGCGCGCTCACGTAGGTCAGAGCCGTTTCGTCGGGCACGAAGAGCCCCGTCTTTCCGCCTGCCTCAATCGCCATGTTCGCCATCGTCATGCGCCCGTCCAGAGGTAAATGGGACAGCGCGTTCCCGTGAAATTCGAGCGCCATGTAACGCGCCCCTTCGACTCCCAGTTTGCCGATGACGGACAGGATCAGGTCCTTGCCGCCAAGCCAAGGGGAGAGGTTTCCCACGAAATCGACGCGACAGGTCTCCGGGACTCGCAGCCACGTGCTCCCCAACGCCCAAGCCGCCGCCAGATCCGTGGAACCGACCCCCGTGGCCAGTGCCCCCAACGCGCCCCCCGTGCAGGTGTGGCTATCGGCTCCCAAGATGATCTCGCCGGGCAGAATGTATCCCTGTTCGGGCAAAAAAGCGTGCTCCACTCCCACCCGACCCACTTCCCAGAAGAGTAGATTCTGCTTGCGGGCAAATTCCCTGCTGATCTTCGACTGCTCCGCCGACGCGATGTCCTTGTTCGGCGTGAAGTGGTCCAGCAAGACCGCGCAGCGTTCCGCGTCGAAAACCTTTTCGGCCCCCATGTTGCCCAATTCTCGGATCGCGGGCGGCGCTGTAATATCGTTAGCGAAGGCAAAGTCCACCTTCACCCCGCAAATGTTACCCGCCGCCACAGGGTCTTTGCTGTGCGCGGCAATGATGGCCTCCGCCATAGTAAAAGCGCTCATGCACAAATACCTCCCTCATTTTGAGTATGAACTGAGTATGAAAAAAGGGATCCGAACTCGCCGGATCCCTCTCATTTCGGTTTCGCTTTTCGGCTCTGCTAAACGCCAGAAAACGCCGACCCAAAGAAAAGGGAATCCGCGCGCACACAAAATCCAAGGAGGAGAAGACCGAAACGCGATTTCTCGAAATTCAACTTGTTCCGCGTCAACACATTTATTCCCCCTTTTCTCGTTTTTCCAGCGTAAAAAGTTCTTTGATTCTAGAGCGAAGCGGTAAAGCTGTCAAGCACCCGCGGCTTTTTTCAGCGTCTCAGCGCGGTCCGTCTTTTCCCAGCCGGGTAGGGGAGTGATGTCGATGCGTCCCATGTGTCCATAAGCGGCCAAAGCGCGATACTGAGGTTTTCTCAGGTCCAGGTCGCGAATACTGGCGGCGGGGCGGAAATCGAAGTGTTTGCGTAGAAGCTCCGCGATCTTATCGTCAGAGATTTTTCCCGTTCCGAAAGTGTTTACGTTCAGAGAGACCGGTTCCGCCACGCCGATAGCATAGGCCACCTGGACCTGGCACTGGTCGGCGATCCCCGCGGCCACGATGTTCTTAGTGGCGTAACGCGCCATATAGGCTCCGCTGCGGTCTACCTTAGTGGGATCTTTGCCGGAGAACGCCCCGCCGCCGTGAGGCACCCAGCCGCCATAAGTGTCTACAATAATCTTGCGTCCCGTCAAGCCGGTATCGGCCATGGGGCCGCCTTTCACGAAGCGTCCTGTAGGATTTACCAGAATGCGCGTGTTGCCGTCAATCAAGTGCGTCGGAACGATGGGCGTAATGACGTGCTCAATGATGTCAGCGCGAATTTCTTTGAGGGTGGCCTCGGGGTGATGCTGGGACGAGATCACGATGGTATCGGCGCGCACCACCTTGCCTCCCTCGTATTGCAAGGAGACTTGGGTTTTGCCGTCCGGGCGCAGGTAAGAAATCAGCCCGTCCCGCCGTACCTTGGTCAACTGCCGAGCGAGATTGTGGGCCAGAGCGATGGGCATGGGCATGTATTCTTCCGTCTCGTTGCAGGCATAGCCGAACATCATGCCTTGGTCTCCCGCTCCGATTTTTGCGATGTCCTCCTCGGTGATCGTTTTATCCCTCACTTCGAGAGCGTTGTTCACGCCCAGAGCAATGTCGCCCGACTGTTCATCAATGGCGGTGAGCACCGCGCAGGTTTCTCCGTCAAAACCGTATTTCGCGCGGGTATAGCCGATTTCCTTCACAATCTCGCGGGCCAGTTTTGGAATGTCTACGTAGGTTTTTGTCGTAATTTCCCCCGCTACCATCACCATACCCGTGGTGCAAAGCGTCTCACAGGCCACTCGTCCGTTGGGGTCGTCTTTCAAGATCGCGTCTAAGATGCCGTCGGATATCTGATCCGCCACCTTGTCAGGGTGTCCCTCCGTAACGGACTCCGAGGAGAAAATGAATTTTTCTGCCGTTGCCATACTATCAACTCCTATCAAATGTCGAAAATCGAAAACCCATAAAAAAACGCCCTTCCGTCAAGGAAGAGCGCCCACTTACTGACTTTATTCTCTTCCTCTCATCATCCAGCCCACATAGGCTGCTGGTATTGGCACCTGATACACTTCCAGGTTGCCGGGCTTCATCGGGCCAGTCCCTCCACCTCTCTCGATAAGAGTATTAAATTGTCTGTCACAAATATCTATTACAAAAACTTCGCATATAAAAATCTTTAGGAACAACATGCTTTACACACTAAAAATAAATTATATCGTTTCTTAGGGCAAAGTCAAGAAATTTTTGAGGTCAAATATAAAAATGTCGATTACAAAATTGACATACTCCCACGATTAAAGTCATGAGATTGTAAGATCGACAAAGACAGCCGACTGAAACCGGTCTTACGTCTTCTCCTTTAAGAGTGGATGCCCCCACTTAAGAGTGGATGCCCCCACTCTGAGAATATTTACAGCCACTTCCAGGACCTCGTACTTCAGCTCCCGATCAAAGGCGGATAGCAATTCCGCCGCTCGCTCCGTCAAATCTGTTGCCGTTTCCAGGCCCCAAACCGCCCTGTTCTCGGATTCGCTGACCTTCATTAATAATATCCAAATATCCAAGGGCAAAGGCGCCTCGGCCTTGTCGGCCTTATTGGGCGTGTTCACAAGAGTTTAAGGGGTGACCTACTATACAAAAATAGGTCAAAATCTCCCAGGAGAACATTCTCCATCGACGCTCACATTCTGGCCGTTCCCATCAGCAATTTGATCCGATTGAGCTGGTTGACATTGCTGGCGCTCGCGTCGTAATCCAGCGCGAGGACATTCGCGTCCCTGTAAAGGCGCTTGAGTTCCTTTATAACGCCTCTGCCGGTCACGTGGTTCGGTAGACACGCGAAAGGCTGGACGCAGAGGATATTCTTGACTCCACTTTCCATCAAGTGCATGATTTCGGCAACGAGTAGCCACCCCTCGCCGGCCTGGTTCGCGGGCGACACAAGAGCCTCGCTCCGGGACGCCAATTCACGAATGGTGGGAATTTCTCCGAAGCGAGTTCCCTTCAGGGCCTCACGCATAGGATTTCTCATACGCTCTAGAAAACCCACGCCAAGCTGCCTCAAAAAACTTGAAAACAGGCTCCTCGATATTTTTTTTCGACAACCAATAGGGTCGAAGACACAGTAAAGCACAAAACTGGCAATGTCCGAGACCACGGCCTCGCCGCCCTCCGCCTCGATCAAATCCACAAGTCGTTCGTTGGCTCCCGCGTGATACTTGACCAAGATTTCGCCTACAATTCCCACTTTTGGGCGTGGAACCGGGTTGACGGGCAAAGCGGCGAAATCTGACACCATGTGCCGCATATCGTCTTTGAAAACGGCCCATTTCCCTTTTCCAACGTTTTTGTCGCAACGAGCGACCCAATGGTTGTAAAGTTTTTCCGCGCTTCCTCGCGCGAGTTCGTAAGGGCGGGTTCCGTACAGCAGTCTCATCAGCATGTCCCCATACAACATGCCCAATAGACATCTCCAAAGAGCGCGTAAAGGAATCGAAAACTTCTCGGTTCCCTCGGCGTTTGTGTTTAAAGCGTTAGCGGCGAGAACCCTGACGCGTTTGAACCCGGCGGAGTCCAGCGCCTTCCTCAGAAGCGGCACGTAATTGCTTGCCCGGCACACCCCACCCGTTTGGGCGTAAAAACAGTCCGTCCTGTCGAGGTCGTACTCTCCGCTCGTCAAAGCTCTCAGGAACTGCCCCACAACCATCATAGAGGGGTAACACACATCGTTGTTGACGTACTTTAGGCCTAGCTCCACTTCCGCCCGTCCCCCCTCCGGGAGCACGCGGAAATCTAAGCCCTCTTTGCCCATCGCGGTCCGCAAAAAGTGGAAATGATGCGCGGAAAGAGGCGGGCAAAGGATTGTACGGACTCCCTCAGTCCGTGGTGATCGAGGGTATCGAAAATCCGAGAAAGACGGGATCCTGTCCGAATCGTCCTGATTTTCGACGCCACCTCCCTTGTTCATAGAGGCCAGTAGAGACCGAATTCTTATTCGCGCCGCCCCATTGTTTTTCCCCTCGTCGATTCGGAGCAGCGTGTGCGGCTTACCAGCACGCTGGAGCAACTCCACGACCTGGTCAGCGCTGATGGCGTCCAGACCGCAGCCGAAGGAATTTAACTGCACCATCTGCACGTTCGTGAAGTCCGAATGACGCGCAACCACCGTGGCGGCCCTATAGAGGCGGGAATGATACGCCCATTGATCCACAACGTACAAGGGGTCCATGCCCTCGATTTCTCCCGTTTTGTGGCAGATCGAGTCCTCGGTTAGCACCGTCACGCCATAGCTTGCCATCAGGTCTGGAATTCCGTGGTGGACCTCAGGGTCCAAGTGATAGGGATGCCCGGCTAGGACCACTCCCGCTCCTCCGGTTTTGCGGAGATACGCGACGGCTTCCTCTCCGTATTGCTGGACATCGGCTCTATAGATCCGTTGCGCCTCCAAGGCTTTTTTGACGGCTGCCTTCATTTCCCATGACAATGCCCCGATATGGGCGAAGGCTTCATAAAGTCCCTTCATTGTTTGGTTTTCCCAAAGCGTTTGGTTTTCCCAAAGCGAAAAACCGAAAGGAAGCGTTGGGCGTATGAAGTCCGCCTCTTTTCCTGAAACTTCCACATTGAGCGCCGCCACATCAGGATACCCGACCACCACCGGACAATTGAAACTTTGATGGGCGTCCGCAAATTCTCGGGGCGCTCGTAGAAGGACCGGGTAGAAAATTCGCTTTATGTCTCGCGACAAAAGGTCCGCCACGTGTCTGTGGACGAGCTTCGCGGGATAGCAGAGGGCCTGGGACGGGATTGTATCCATGCCCAGGTTTTCATCCGGGTGAGCGCGCGAAAGCTCCACGCGAAAACCCAGTTCAGTGAGAAACGTGAACCAAAAAGGATAGTCCTCATACATATTGAGCGCTCTCGGAACTCCAATGATTCCTCTTGGAGCTTGATTCTGGGGAAGGGGGGTATAGGTTCCAAAAAGCCTTTGATATTTTTTTTCCCAGAGATTGGGCGGAAGGTTTGCCTTTTTTTTCTTGTCTCCGATTCCCCGTTCGCAACGGCTACCCGATACGCAGCTTCGGCCGCCTCCGAAATCCGTGAAGGTCAAAAGGCACCTGTTGCCGCACCCAGCGCACCGCGAGGTGGACGTTATGCCATTCAACGTTTCGAGGCTTTTCTTATCGATCAGCTCGATCAGCCGGCTTTCTTCTCCATTATTTTTGTTGTCTCTGTCGTCATTATTTTTATTGTCTCCATCTCTCGCGAGAAGCGCTGCCCCAAAGGCACCCATGAGTTCGGAGATATCTGGACGAACCACCTCCCGGCCGGTCACGAGCTCAAAGGCTCGGAGCAGAGCGTCATTCTTGAAGGCGCCTCCCTGAACAACGATTTTCTCCCCCAGTTCCTCCGCTCCCTTCAGCTTCAGGACCTTGTACAGCGCGTTGCGGACCACTGAGTAAACGAGCCCCGCGGCAATATCGTGGATGCCCGCTCCCTCTTTTTGCGCTTGCCGGACCCGCGAGTTCATGAAAACCGTGCATCGCGACCCCAAATCCACCGGCATGAGAGATTCCTCCGCCATGAGGGCAAAGTCCTCCACCGACACTCCTTGAGCTTCGGCGAAACTTTGTAAGAACGAACCGCAGCCGGAAGAGCAGGCCTCATTCAAGAAAACGCGGGTGATGACGCCGTCGCGCACGCCGAAGCACTTCATGTCTTGGCCACCGATGTCGATGACGAACTCGACGCCGGGTAGCACGAATCCTGCGGCGCGCGCGTGAGCTACGGTCTCTACCTCGCCAATTTCGACGCCAAAGGCCGTCTGTATAAGTTTTTCCCCGTAGCCGGTGACACCACTTTTCTTAATCCGTGCCCCTTCCGGCAACTGGGAATACAAGTCCATCAGAATCTCTTTTACCGTTTCAACGGGCTCCTTCCCACCCGTCCGGCAGTATCGGGAAAACAGCAGATCTCCGTCCCGGCCGATCAAGACGGCTTTCGTCGTCGTAGAGCCGGCGTCCAAACCCAGATAGGCGTCGCCAGAGTACGAGGCCAGGCTTGTCCGTTTCACGCGATGGGCAGAGTGTCTTTTTTTGAACTCCCGCTTGGAATCTCCGTCGACGAAGAGCGAGCTAAGCACCGTGGAGGAAATGTTTCCGGTTATCTCCCCCGCCATCTCCCTCGTGGATAGAAAAGTGGATAGAAAAAAGGAGGCTTTCTTCTGAAAGTTGCCGAGACCCACCGTTTCACTTTTTTTACCGAGAATAGCCGCGCCGATGGCGACGAAAAGGTGGGAATTTTCTGGGAAAACGCTTTGCTCCCGAGATAGTTCCAGAGTCTCTATAAAACGGGCGCGAAGCTCGGAAAGGAAGTACAGAGGCCCTCCGAGAAAGGCGACGTTTCCCGATATTTTTCTCCCGCAGGCAAGGCCGCTTATGGTTTGACCGACGATGGCTTGAAAGATTGACGCGGAGATGTCCGCTTTGGCTGCTCCCTCATTCAGAAGAGCTTGAACGTCCGTTTTGGCGAAAACGCCGCAGCGCGAGGCAATGGGGTATAGGGTTTTGTGGTGTTTTGCCAGCTCATTCAGGCCGGCTGCGTCCGTTCCCAGCAACGCCGCCATCTGATCAATAAAAGCTCCTGTTCCGCCCGCGCAGGTTTCGTTCATTCTTTGATCCGCGCCGGAGGGATCGAAAAACGTCAGTTTCGCGTCCTCTCCGCCCAGTTCTATCGCCACATCCACCTCCTTTAGATATCTCCCGATGCTTGCGGAACACGCGACCACTTCCTGAGCAAAGGGAACTTCCATTCCCTTCGCTAAAGCGAGAGCCCCCGATCCGGTTACGGCGATGGTGACGTCGGAGCTATGAAAAATTTCCTGAATTTCGGACACCAATGAGCCCGTAGTCGAACGAATGTCAGCGAAGTGCCGGCAATATCGGCTATAGATCATTTGGTCATCATCGTCGAGAACGACCGATTTTGCCGTCGTGGATCCTATATCGAGCCCAATGTGTAATAGAGACAATCGTATCCTCTCCTTTCCCGCAGCGGAGAAACGGGACAGTTCTCGGTTCTCAATGGCATATTCCGTTGCGGACATATCATGCGCATCAATGGGTATAATGGGTATAACGCAATGCAACAAAAAGAAACTTCTCGGATTTGGACCAGAGAAGTTTCTTTTCGCTGATTTAAAAGCGACGGCTAGAGTCTATTTCCGCTGTACGATTTGAGTGTGGAGTCTGGAAATATTGGTGAGGTTCGCGTGAAATTTCAAAAATTCAGCATTGGAGGAAAAGCAATGAAAAATAGGGCTTCCCTGATTGAGGGTGACGGACTGCATACCCTTTCCCCTCAAAAACCGTTCGTTCACAATAACATCGGACGAACACAAGATACTTTCGTCGAATGACACGCTTCTTGGAACGGAAGTGACTTCATGGACATCTTGACCTTCCAGTCCATTGCCTTCTCTGTACACGAAATCGGGCACATCGAAGTTTCTCCCGCCCAAGACGTAGTTCATCGGTGGTTGGAGTATACCGCTTCCTCCGGCGGACACTGTTTCCCTTCCTCTGAACATGAGAACCATAAACATGATAACCATGAACACAAAAAGAAATGGCCCCATTACAGAAAAAAACTTCTCTTTTCCGCGCAAATCGTGCACTCTCCCGTCTGGAAGACATTACCCATTCGAAAACCATTGTACCATAGCCTTATAGCCTTAAGCCTTATAGCCTTAAGCCTCATAGCCTTAGAGAAAAATATTTTGTCGCGGAAAACAGAGATTTTTTCTTGGGATCTCGGACCCAAAACCCCGATACGCTGAACTTCTTTCGCAAAATCAATTTTCGCGAAATCAATGCCGGCGACTCCCCAGAGAAATCGCCGGCAAAATTTGGCTCGTCGCTTTGGGCGTTTTTTTGCCGTTTAGATCGAAAGCGATAACAGGTTCCGGTAAATGGGGTAAGGCCAAATGTCCGCGGCGATCAAAAGCTCCGCCGCGTCGCAGAACCCTCGAATGGAGTCCATTAGAGGCACAATTTCTTTCACCAGCAAATCCGCCCGTTTCCTGGCTGTGAGAGGTCCCAGCTTCTCCTTGGCCGCAGACAGCTTCTGAGCTTCCACAATCAGGCGCCCCTTAAAACCGCCCAAGTCACGGATGTATTTCTTCCACGCCGCGTCTTCAGGGAAGTCCAGCCCATCCAGAGCGGAAAGAGATTTTTTCTCCAGGATCAACTGCTTCGAAATCGCCGGCAGAACTCCCTCCCACAGCATGTCATATAGAATAGAAGCCTCGATTTCCAAAGCGCGCTCGAAGGACTCCATACGAATCTCGTGGAGCATTTCTATCTCGTTGGCCTTGAACACTCCCAAACGCTCCAGCATTTCTTTGTTTTTGGGCCGAAGAAAAAGATCAATCTTCTCAGGGATGGTCTCCGCCTCGATTAAACCCCTGCGACGAGCTTCCTTGTGCCATTCGGCCGAATAAGCGTCGCCCTCGAACAAAACGCTGGAGCCTCGTTTAATTGCTTCCTTCACGGCGTCCAACGCTACGTCTATGGCCTCGGCGCCTTGAGCCATACGAGCCTCAATCATTTCGGTCAACTGCTCCAGTCCCCAAGCCCAGATGGAGGCGAATAAAGTCACGGGAAGAGCGACGGATTGTGACGAACCTGGAGCGCGGAACTCGAACTTATCTCCCGTGAACGCTATGGGCGACGTCCTGTTCCTATCACAGTCATAGGGCGTGAGGGAGGGCAATTTAGCCAGACCGGTATCCAGCATTTCCTTGTCAGGCAAATTCAGATCGACCTTGTCCAGTTGAGACAAAAGCTCCGTCAAAGTCTGTCCGAGATAAATGCTCATAATGCTGGGAGGCGCCTCGTGCCCGCCCAGGCGGAACATGTTCCCCGCCGTGGCTATGCTGGCCTGCAATAAACTGTGATATTCCGCCACGCCCAACACCACCGCTGACAGGAAGGTCAAAAAGATCACGTTTCGCCGATGATTGCCCGTGGCCTTCAGGAGGTTGCGGCCCTCATTGTCCATTAATGAGATGTTGATGTGCTTGCCGCTGCCGTTCATATCGGCAAAGGGTTTCTCATGGAATAAAAGACGCAGGTCATGGCTCCGAGCCAGCTTGCGCATGGTCTCCATGACAATCTGGTTATGGTCACAGGCCACGTTAGCCTCAGCGAAGAGAGGCGCGAACTCAAACTGACAGCGGGCCACCTCATTGTGGCGCGTCATGATGGGAACACCCAACAGAGCCAGCTCACGCCCTACGTCGTCCATATAGGCGAGGACCCGAGGAGAAATGGACCCCATATAGTGATGATCCAGCTCTTGATCTTTCGCCGGCTGCGCTCCGATCAACGTTCGACCGCAAAAGCGGATATCCGGTCTTTGCTGCGCCCTGGAGCGGTCCAGAAGAAAATACTCCTGCTCTGGCCCTACCGTCAGGCGTACCGCGCGCGCACCCCGTTGACCAAACATCTTCAACAGCTTCAGTGATCGTTCCTCGATGGCGCTCAAAGCGCGCAGCAAAGGTGTTTTCTGATCCAGAGGGGTTCCGTCATAGGAGAGAAATACGGACGGAATACACAATGTCCCACCCTTGGCGCTTTTCACGATGAAGGCCGGGCTGCTGGGGTCCCATGCGCTGTAGCCCCGCGCCTCGAAGGTGGAACGCCGCCCCCCTGAGGGAAAAGAGGACGCGTCCGGCTCCCCCTGGATCAAATCCTTACCACGAAAAATATCGATGGGAGATCCATCCGGCGACGGCAGAGTAAAAGTCAGGTGTTTTTCAGCCGTCAACTCCGTAAGAGGGTGAAACCAATGAGACCAATGCGTTGCTCCCTTGCTGATTGCCCAATCCCTCATCGCCATAGCGATGGTATCCGCGAGGGACGCGTCCAGCTTACGACGCCCCTCCATCGCCGCCATCAATTGATCGTATACCTCACTGTTCAGCCTTTCCTTCATCGCCCTCCGATCAAACATCAACGTTCCGAAAACATCCCGTAACTTTACATATCCCTCATTCTCCGACATAATCAACACCTCCGTGGTATTTACGCAATACATTATCAATATTAAGCAGTTTTTAATGATAAATCAAGTGCTTAAATTCAGAAATAAATTACAATTAAATTATAATAAAACTGAAAAGCGAAGAAGCCCGTTTCATGACATATACTTGAGAAGATGGCTGTGGAACCCTAGGGTGGGAGGAGATCGGACGAAATGGGTAAAGAAACCGACAAAGCGACTCGACGAAATGGTTTTTTCCGGGATGCTTTTTTCCCCGCGCGAAACGATAAATGGACGAAATTGTTTCTCGTGGGTTTTTTTTCCCTGTGTGTATTCGGTTTTGTCGTTGTTTTAGAAAAAGAAACAGACGGGTCATTAGTATACCCGATTTACACCTCGTTCCGAGACGTCCCCGGTGTCACGGACGAGGAAGTCGCGGCGATAGAGGATTTGCAAAAACGGAGAAAAGGTTTTGTCTACGCGGTGACACTATCCACGGAAGCGTTTTACGAGAGCTCTGGAGATATCGGGGGGTATTCTGCGCTCTTCTGCGAGTGGTTAAGCACTCTTTTCGGAATCCCTTTCAAGCCCACGATCTACAAATGGGATGACCTGATGGACGCTATGGAATCGTTAGAAGCCGACTTCTCAGGAGAGATTAGCACCACGGAGGAACGCCGCGAGCGCTACTTCATGACCGGAGACATTGCCGAGCGTTCCGTTAAATACATGCGCCTCGCGGGAGGCGAGAGAATGTTCACTATCGCAAAGTACCGTCCGCTACGTTTCGGGTTTCTGAGAAATACTATCACTCTAGAGCTCGTTTCACCTTTCATCGAGGAAAAGTTCGAGATTTTTTTCGTAAACAATTACGAGGAAGCCTATAATAGCTTGAAAAGTGGCCAGATCGACGCCTTTTTTGGAAGCAGTGTTGCCGAAGCTGCTTTCGAGTTCTATGATAACGTGACGGTAGCCGACTTTTTTCCGTTTATCTATAACCCGGTTTCTATGGCCACAAGAAATCCCGAACTTCAGCCTATCGTTTCCGTCGTGCAAAGGGCCCTGGAAAACGAGGCCTTCTATTACCTGATCCAGTTGTACAATCAAGGATATAGAGATTACCTGCGGCATAAACTTTTCGTTCACTTGACCCAGGAAGAACAGCTCTACATTTTGGAACACAGCTCGTCGGACAACGCGATTCCTTTCGCCGCCACGTATGACAACTATCCAGTCAGCTTCTACAACGAGCGGGAAAAAGAATGGCAAGGCATCGCCTTCGACGTGATTCGGGAGATCGAGGAAATTACGGGGCTTCGCTTTGTCCCAGCGCACCATCTCCCCATCGAATGGACAGTCTTGTTGCGCATACTCGAAAAGGGTGAGGCGGCGATGATCACGGAACTCATTCGCACCAGAGAGCGAGAAGAGCGTTTCCTCTGGGCAAACAACTCCTTCCAAACCGATTATTACGCGCTCTTGTCCAATTCTCGCTACAAAAATGTCACTGCCCACGAGGTTCTCTACTCGAAAGTGGGAATCATCGACGCCACGGCCTACGCCGAGTTCTTTCGGAACTGGTTTCCAAGTCACACGAACACGTTGGTTTATTCCAACGCCATAGAGGTTTTCAACGCGTTGGAGCGAGGAGACGTAGACCTGGTCATGGCGACTCGAAATCTCCTCCTCAGCGTAACTAACTATATGGAACGACCTGGATTCAAGATCAATCTTCAGTTTGGTCGCCCTTACGCCTCTACCTTCGGATTCAACGTCAGGGAAGAAGTCCTGAGATCCATCGTGGACAAAGCGCTGCCCCTGATCGATACCGCAGTGATCACGGGACGATGGACCCGAAGGGTGTTCGACTACAAAAGCAAAATACTCGAGGCGCGAATACCCTGGCTGGTCGGTCTCGCTATCACGCTCTTCTGCGTGATCGTTCTTCTGACCTTGGCACTCTTGGCTCGCCTCCAGACGGAAAAGCACCTGAAGGTGATGCTCCGGGAGCGAAGAAAGGATCTGGAGGCTCATGAAGTCTTCCAAGATAAAATTTAAGCTATAAACTTAAGCTATAATCTGTAATATCCTTTCGGAGGTGTTTTAAAAATGAGAAAATTTCTTTCTGTTTTCCTGGCGTTGGCGTGTGTTCTCCTGCCAACGAGTATCGCGTTTGCGGCGGAAGTCGCCATCACGTCCGTGGGGCAAAGCCCTGACGGTATGATGGTAAGGGTGTTGACGAAAAGACTCGGTATTGAAACCGATTATGACGCCCTGATGAAAAGCGGTGCGATCGGGACAGACCTTAAGGTCCTGATTACGGTGATCGGGGGAAGCTCCAAGGGACTCGGGGCGGCCGGAATCGACAAGGAGGAAGAGATAGCGCGCGCGATCGACCTTATCGAAGCGGCCAAGGAGAAAAATGTCAAGGTGCTCGCCATGCACGTTGGCGGGGAAGGCCGAAGGGGCGAACTCTCCGACCTCTTTGTGCGCGCCGTCGCGCCGCTCGGAGATCGCGTTGTCGTGGTGAAGTCGGGAAACGCCGACAATCTTTTCAGAACTCTCAAAGCGGCGGAGGCTGATCTGATCGAGGTCGAAAACATTCAAGCGGTCGCGGCCCCGCTTGAAGCGACCCTCAAAGAATGGAACGCCGCGAAGTAAGGGCGCGCCGTCATGGATTGGTTCTGGCCTGAAGGACTCTACACGGTCGCGATGATCGCGACTTTTGCTCTCGGAGTTTTCACGCTGAAGCTCCCTGTAGCAATATCAATGGCCGTCTCAGCCGCCATTGGAGCGCTGTTCGCGGGGTTCGGCTTTCCACTAAGACACTTGGTGGAAGGGATGTTCGGCTACCTGGACACAATCCTAATCATCGCGACAGCGATGATTTTCATGAACACCGTTCAGTCCATAGGATTGATGGAAGCCGTGGCGGCTTGGATTATCAGGCGTTTTCGCGGTTCTCCGTTTTTGCTCATTTGCGGGGTCATGTTTCTGGTCATGTTGCCCGGAATGCTGACGGGTTCCTCCACGGCCTGCTGTCTCACAACGGGGGCGCTCGTCGCTCCCGTATTGATTCGACTGGGAGTCCCCTCGAACAAAGCGGCGGCGTTTATCGCTATTGGAGCCGTACTCGGCATGATCGCGCCCCCAATCAATATCCCGGTGATGATTATCGGTGGCGGCATCGATATGCCCTACGTCGGTTTCGCTCTGCCCTTGCTTGTGGCGACGGTTCCTCTGGCCCTCCTCACGGCCGCTATTCTGGCGTATCCTTCGCTACGAAAGCGGGAAAGGATCGACGAGGTGGAGTTGGAGCGCGAGCTCGAACGGATGGAAAGCGCCCGCCTCAGTCCTCGGCTCTTTCTGCCGTTCGTCGTCCTGATCGTCCTCATGACCGGCGAACAGACTTTGCCGGGAGTTTTTCCGTCGCTTGGAATGCCTTTACAGTTTTTGATCGCGTCGGCTTCCGCGTTTCTGACCGGGAGGCAATGGAACGTTCTGGAATCGGCGACGGAGGCGGTAAAGGACGCTATTCCCGTCTTGGGCATTCTGATGGGCGTGGGGATGTTTGTGCAGATCATGACGCTTACGGGGGTGCGGGGCTTTGTCGTGGTTTCGGCCCTTTCCATCCCGTCCTGGCTGCTCTACGCGAGCATCGCGCTCACGATCCCGGCGTTTGGGGCCATTTCGTCTTTCGGAGCGGCTTCCGTGCTGGGTGTCCCGTTCATTCTGGCGCTTCTGAGCCGCGATCAGATCATAGCGGCCTCTGCCCTCTCGTTAATTGCCGGGCTGGGAGATCTGGTGCCGCCTACCGCGCTTGCTGGAATATTCGCCGCACAGGTGACCGGAGAAAAAGATTATTTTGTGGTTCTCCGGCAATGCGTAGTCTCCGCGGTTCTCATCGCCGCGTGGGGAATTGGGCTTATCGTCTTCGCCAACCCCCTGGCGGCGTTTTTGCGCTAACCAGGGCTGCGGACCCTGGAGCTGTTATTGGGGGCGATAACCCCCGGATCCTTTTTCACTGTTGTAAACCGGGACTACAGCGGCGCTCGTGGAATTTTTCTATGAGTTTTGCGAGATTCAGCTTTTTCTTTGGCTTTATAGTCAAAGAAATACTATGCGAAATATATCTACTCGTTATAAGTAGGTATTAGTACGCTGAAAGGATTGGTTACTTATCAAATGGGCGTTATGACTTTGGTCTATAGGGGAATCGTAGCTCTTGTCCTGTTTTTGACGGTTCGGTGCTGTTTTCAGGAGAAAGACTTCTGGAAGCAGGCTACAGCAGCCCTTGTCGTTATTCCTCTTCTGCTCCGGCTTTTTATGATCAAATAGCAGACGAACATGAATTTCGAGCCTAAAGGCAATAAATTTACCGCGTGTTTGCTTTTAGCCCTGGCCATTGGTGTTTGCTTCCCAGTCGGACATGAATTTGATGTCAATTTAACGAAAGACGCCGTTGTTCCAGCGGAAGGGTTCCAGCAGAAAATGCTATCAGAGTACTTTGAAGGGCTGAAGGGCAGCCCTATGGACACTCCTGTTTTTGTCCAGCAAGGACTCGAATCCGGAGGTAGCGTCTTCATTCTGGGAGGGACGCACCCCAACGAGCCATCGGGATACATGACGGCCGTGGTTTTTCTGGAAAACGCGCGGGTCCTCAAGGGACGGTTGTTCATCATTCCATTTGCCAACATGAGCGGTTTTTCAAATACCCTCGCTCAAGAAGCCTCTCCGAACCGAATCCATTTCACGTTGCCGGACGGGTCGGCCCGTTCGTTCCGTTATGGCTCGCGCGACACGAGTCCCATCGACATGTGGCCGACGCCGGATATCTACATTCACAAAGCGTCTGGACAGGAATTGGCCGGCAACGAGAGTAAAAACCTGAATCGCGCGTACCCAGGAGACCCCCAGGGAACTCCGGTGGAGCGCCTGGCTTACGGCATCATGGAACTATTGCGCAAGGAGAACATCACCTTGGCGTTTGACCTGCACGAGGCATCCCCGGAGTATCCTGTGGTCGAGGCCATCGTCGCCCACGAACGCAGCATGGAATTAGCCGCCGCCACCACAATGGAGCTGATTGGGCTGGGAATAGAGATGCGCCTCGAACCCTCGCCGAAAAATTTGCGCGGATTGAGCCACAGAGAATGGGGCGACGCCACGGAGACGATGCCGATTCTGATGGAAAGCGCCAACCCTAGTCAAGGACGCCTGCGCGGACGGACAGACGAAGCTCTGGTCCTGACTGGCGTCGATAAGGCCTACCGAAAGGCCGCTGAGCTGAAACGCCTTTTCGTGCCCTACGACGAAACAGGGAAACCCCTGAATCAGCGAGTCGCTCGCCACGTCGCTTCGATAAAAGCGTTCTTGGAAATGCTATCGCTTTTGGACGATTCCAACGGTGTTTCCATCGAAAACGTGCCGGGTTACGGTGACATCATCGAAAAGGGGGTGGAAAGTTACCTGAAGCCCCTGGACTCATAGAGCATAGCCCCTGGACTCATAACTGAGGAGCGGCAGCGGTAACGAGGTCTGGGACCCGCGGTCCCAGGAATTTTTCAATGTGAATTTTTCAATGTGAATTTTGTGAATTTTTCAAATGTGAATTTTTCAATGGAGGTGTTCTGATGATGAAAAGATTGATGTGTGTGGGAACGGTGTTTCTTACGGTGTTTCTTACAGTGTTTCTTTTAGTGTTATTGGCGACTACCGGAGAAGCGGCCAACGCCCCGATTGTGTTCGATGATGTGATTGCCGAAAGCGGGATGGTGGCCGCGGCCAACCGCCTAGCTTCCGAGGCGGGGGTCGAGATTCTGAAAAAGGGCGGGAACGCCGTGGATGCCGCCGTCGCCACGGCGCTGGCTCTCAACGTCGTCGAACCGAACGCGTCCGGCATTGGCGGCGGTGGTTTCGCCACGGTCCGCCTGAAGGACGGGAAAATTTACTGCTGGGACTTCCGCGAAGTCGCGCCCGCTTCCGCAACAAAGGATCTTTTCTCCTCAGAGCAGTCCAGAAAAGAAAAGTGGTCCGAGATCGGAGGAAAGTCCATCGGGGTTCCAGGTTCTGTGGCGGGGCTTTTCACCATGCTTGAAAAGTACGGTACGATGACGTTCGCTGATGTCGCGGCCCCCGCGATCCGCTTGGCCGAGGAAGGGTTCCAAGCCGACGCCCTTTTAGTGTCGATGGTGAAGGACAACTTTGAGAAAATCAGCACTTACAATCCTGAGGGAACCCCCTACACTCCCGATGGCCTGCCGCTGGAAGAAGGACAGCTTTTACAGCAACCGAAGCTGGCGGCGACTTTCCGCTTGCTCTCGGAAAACGGGCCGTCCGTATTTTATACCGGCCCCATCAGCCCAGCCATTGTCGCGGCGGTCTCCAAGGCGGGCGGCGCTATGACAGCGCAGGACCTCGCGAACTACGCGATCACGGAGCGCACGCCCATCACCGGGACCTACCGCGGATACACGGTCGTTGCCCCTCCTCCTGCTTCCAGTGCCGGAACTCACATCGTTCAGATACTGAATGTTATGGAGAATTTTCCCGTCGGAGAATGGGGACACAACAGCGAGTGTTTCCTTCACTATCTCGCGGAAACGAGCAAAATGATGTTCGCGGACCGTTCCCGCTACATGGCGGATACCGCCTTCGCCAACGTCCCCTTGAAAGGGCTGACGTCCAAAGCCTACGCAAAAACGCTGGCCGACAACATAGACGATAAATCGAAAACCGAGATAGCCCCAGGAGATCCCTTCGCCTTCGAGGACGAAAAGAAGACCTCTCACGCTCCGGCCGGCGAACATAACGCGCACCAGTCCACGACGCACTTTTCCGTGCTGGACAAGGATGGAAACATGGTGGGTTGGACGTGGACCATCAATTACTTCTTCGGCAGTGGCGTCTTCGTGCCCGAATATGGTTTCATGCTGAACGACGAGATGGATGATTTTTCTGGCGATCCAGAGAGCGTGAACGCTCCGGAACCAGGCAAACGTCCCCTGTCTTCTATGACTCCAACGCTGGTGCTGACACCCGAAGGGGCGCCTTTTATGGCCCTGGGATCTCCCGGCGCGACCCGTATCATTCTGGCGGTGGCGCAGATCATCATGAACGCGGTAGATTTCGGCATGAGCATGGACGAGGCCATCGAAGCCCCGCGTATCTTCAACAGCGTCAGCGGTGGCAAAGCGGGGAAACTGATGATCGAGGCTGGAATTGACGATTCCACCCTGGACGCGCTGAAGCTGCGAGGACATGACGTAGACCCGCGCCCAAAAGACCTCTATTTTGGCGGAGCGCAGGGCATTATGCTGAAAGACGGCAAGATTATCGGAGGCGCCGACTCTCGCCGCAACGGAGTAGCCGTGGGATACTGAGTTATTCATCGAGCCCGCCCCTTCACAGAGGCGGGCTTTTCAATGGGTTTTAATGGGTTTTATTTACTGTTTACTGATTACGGTTTATATCCGTTGCTCTTGCCCGTCATGTATTCGATGTCGAACCGAGCGACCCACACCGCGGCCCCCATTCGGGGATGTTCCCGAAGGTCCATATGGGGGCCCTCGTACTGGTCCATGAGGATATTCAAGCCCGCGCTCTTTTCGTCTATATCGGTCAAGGTCCGAACGATGCCGAAGCCCGTCACGCTACGGTATTTCATAGTAAAGGCCTCGGCCCTCTCGGCGGCCACCGCCTCGGCTCCCTCCGTGACCTGAAAACAGGCATTCGGGTTGATAGCCAGAAGATCGATCTTTAGTCCCATGGGCGCGCCGTGAAAATAGAGCGCGCCATCCTGATACCCGTAACAAAGCGCAACAACGTAAGGCCAGCCGTCCAATCCGTTCAACCCCAGGTGAACCACTTTGCCACGCCTCAAAACGTCCTCTATCCACCCTTTGTCCGTTACAAGCCTGTCCTTGCGCCTCATTTCGCGCCGCATCGACATGATCCCGAATTTCTACTCCTTGAAGACGGAGGTGAGATGTTGTCCGCTGTCGTCCAAAATCTCCACCTCCAGGGGCATTTTCCCCACCGCGTGGGTGGAGCAGGACAAGCAGGGATCGTAACATCGGATAACGTGCTCCATCCGGTTCAACGCCCCCTCGGTGACAGTTTTGCCGTCAGTGATGTATTGCTTTGCCACCTGCTCGACGCCCTTGTTGATGGCCCAATTGTTGTGTCCCGTGGCGACGATCAGGTTTGCTCTGGTGATGGACCCGCGCTCGTCCACCTCATAGTGGTGGATGAGGGTGCCCCGGGGCGCCTCGACGACCCCCACCCCTTCCTTATTCAGCGCGTTGGAGGTGATGCGGAGGTCGCTGCCCATCACGTCAGGATCGTTCAAAAGTTCCTCGATCCTCTCGGCTCCGTAGAGCGCCTCGATCAGCCGGGCGTAATGATAATAGAGCGTGTAGTGGACGATGCGCCCGTCCCCAGCCTCACGCAGATCCTCCAGCTCCTTCTGAGCCAGAGGCGTCGCGATCTTGTCGCAGGCGTTCACGCGTCCAAGAGGCCCCACTCGGTAGCTCCCCTCGGGGAAACCAATGCCCCGATAAAAAGGAAACTTCAGGTAAGTCCAATCTACCACGAACTCCCCGATCTTCTGGGCGTACTCTTGGCAGGCGAACTCCTCGATGACCCGACCCTTGGGGCTCACCAAACGCAGGTCTCCGTCGTAGAGTTCCAAAGCCCCGTTTTTCACGAGTCCCAGGTAAGGCGTTGTGACGGTAGCGAACTCTCGGGCCAAAGCCTGGTTCGCGTCCAGATAGTTTTTGACCAGGGCAACGGCTTTTTGTAGCCCGGCCATCACCTCTGGAAGCTCCCTCAGGTAAGTATCCCGCTCGGTGGCCTTGATGGCGCGGTTGACTCCGCCTGGAATGCTGTGCCAGGGATGGATCTTCTTGTCGCCCAAGGTTTTGATGATCTCCTGCCCAAATTTTCGTATAGCGATCCCTATTTTAGCCAGTTCAGGGTACGCGTCGACCACGCCGACGATGTTGCGGGTGGCGGGGTCCGCGTCGAACCCGAAAAGAAGATCCGGGCTTGACAGATGGAAGAATGATAAAGCGTGGGACTGGACAATCTGCCCCATGTGCATCAGTTCACGCAGTTTGTGAGCCGAGGGAGTGAGTTTAACCCCAATAATGGCGTCGCAGGCCTTAGCCGCCGCCAGATGGTGGCTCACGGGACAGATTCCGCAAGTGCGCGGCGTGATAACCGGCATTTCTCGGAAATCTCGCCCTTTGGTGAAAATCTCGAATCCCCTGAACTGCGTGACGTGCATTCTCGCGCTGTCCACGGAACCGTCCTCTTTCAACTGGACCGTTATCTTGCCGTGCCCCTCGATGCGAGTCACGGGGTTGACTACGATCGTGCTTGATGTTTTTGTTTTATTTTTATTTTCGATCATATCAGTCATAACGCATCATCTCCTGCGGAACCTTCGGTATTCGCCCGTCGAGGATCTCGTTAAACACAAACGCGATAGTATCCGCGTCCGGCGGACACCCCGGCACGTATATGTCTACTTTCACCGCTCGGTCCACCGGCATGGCCTGAGGGAGAAGCGCGGGGACGCCGTCGTGGGGAAGCGGTCCACCGTGGGGAATGACCCCCGTGGGATTGACGGTGGTGACGGTGTCCGTGTAAGCCTCGCGCAGGAGGTCCTCCACCTTTATGAAATTCCTCAGGCAGTTAATGCCGCCAAACACGGCGCAATCACCCCAAGCGATCAAGATCTTGCATTTTTCGCGAAGGTTCTTGGCGATGTGCAGCTCCTCCTCGTTGCCCAATCCTCCTTCGATCACGCCCACCGTCACCTCGGGAATTTCTTTAATGTCGCTGATGGGCGTGGACGTTATCTCCACTTTCTTAAATAGTTCCAGCAGCCGCTCGTCCATATCCAGAAAGGACATATGGCAACCGGCACAGGCCTCAAGCCACACGGAGGCCATTTTGGGCTTGGCGGGTTCAGTACTTTTCGTCATCTTTCGTTACGCCTCCCTTGTCGTCACTGAAGTCGCGGATGAAACTTTGGAGACCGCCGGCCCTCCAGCGTGGTCCGGGGCCTGCGAAGGTTGGGTTGGGTCGGGGGTCGCTCTGGATTGGAAGGTGTTTTCGCGGGGGACGGTGGAAGGGGCCTTCATCGTGAGCCCCAAACGGCCGCAGATGATTTGAAGAACCTCGCCAAAACCCTTCAAGCCGGGGATGGGATCGATGATTTTCGACACCCGGCGCCGCTCCCCCTCCAGAGTGCAGAGGTGTCCGCTTCTCTCGAACCAAGCTGGCGCGGGCAGAATCACATCGGCCAAGTTCGTCAGAGGCGACAGCATGAAAGGCGTCTGTACCACGGTAAAACCGGCACTGGACATGGCACTCAGGGCCTTCGGGCTTTCCTGGACCAGACCTGTGGAGTAAACATAGAGGAAGTCCTGTTCCTCCTCTAGCCAAGAATCCAACGCCATAACCGTGTTGAGAGATCCTAGGGCGTTACTGTGGCCCAACAGAGGGACGATCCCTAGACCGTCGCCGAAAAACGCTCCTCGCTCGATGGCGAAGTTCAGGATCTTGCTTACGGTCGTATCATCGGACAGGGGGGCGCTCCCTAAAACAAAAATGGGCTTTTTCGCATCAAGCAGCAACTCTTTGACCTTTGGGTCAAAGAGGTCCTCCGCCTCCAGGTCGGTGATGCCGGGAAACGGGGTACCAGCCTTGAAGAGTTTTTCTTTGCCCACATAAATCAGCTTCGCGCCCTTGTGAAGAACGGCCACTCTAATGTAACTGGCGGCCACGGGAAGGGCTTTCTGGGGATCGGCTTCCACTAGCACGATGGCGTCGGAATCCAGGATGTGATGGGCGGCCGTGAGGGGACGCGTTCCCTGGTCAGCAAGAGATTTGGCCCCGTTGTAGAAGCCGCGCATGACAGAGCCCTGGTAGCTTTCCATTTTGATGGAACTCACGGCCTCCTTGAAACTGGCGAACACGGCCAATTCTTCGTCCGTGGCCAAAGAGGAGATCAAGGCGCCCATTTTCCCACTTACAGAGTTTTCCCTTATTTTGGCGGCGACGAGAGAAAGAGCCTCAGCCCAAGACGCTTCCCGGAAACTAGAGCCGCTGCGAATCATGGGCCTTGTTATCCGGGGCTGCTCGCTGGATTTCGGCAGGCCGAAACGTCCCGCCGCGCAAAGCTGCCCGCCGTCGGGTCCGTCCACGTTGGTTCCCTCCACTCGAACAATGCTACCCGTGCGGACGTAAACCTTGATTTCGCACCCTATGGCGCAAATGGGACAAAGAGTGTCGACTATGGCGTCGCAGTCTTTACGGCGGCCGCGATAGGCCAGGTCCCTCAGGGTGATCGTTCCAGTGGGACAGACCTGGGCGCAGGCTCCGCATTCCACACAGGTCTCGGAGAGCCCGATGGTGCTGCCGAAGTCGGCGTCTACGGTGGTGGCCCAGCCCCGTCCTTTCAGGCCCAGGGTGCAAGCTCCCACTTTTTCCGAACAGGTTCTCACGCAGCGCTGACACAAAATGCAGCGGTTGTGGTCCGCCTGAATGCGGGAGTCGGTGGTGTCGTTTTTGAACTCGGCGTAAAGGAAAGGGTAGCGGACGCTGTCCATGCCATGGGCAATGGCGCGAGTCTGGAGGTCGCAGTCGCCGCTTTGGGAGCAGAACATGCAGAAATGATTGCGCCCCGCGAAGAGCAGTTCCAGAACCTGGCGGCGATAGGATACGAGTTTCTCCGTGGAGGTGTTGATCCTCATGCCCTCCTCCGCCGGAGAGGTACAGGCTGTAAGCATCCGTCCGCTGGGTTTTCCGTCGGCGTTCTCCGGCTCCACGACGCACATGCGACAAGCCCCCACGCTGCTAAGGCCCTTCATCCAGCAGAGGGTCGGGATGGAATCGATCCCGTTCTTTTTCGCCACCTCCAGAATGGTGTCTCCCTTGGAGCCCACGCACTCCTTGCCGTCAATAAACATCTTGATGGTTTTTGTTTCGGTCGACGTAAGCAGCGAACCAGCGACGAGGGAGCTGCGTGAGTCGCTTAGTTTCTTTATCATGACGTTCCGCCCCCTATCCTTTGGCTATAGCGCCAAATGGGCACTTGGTGAAACACGTGCCGCACTTGATGCATCTTTCGGTTATGATCGCGTACCCTTCGGCTCTGCCGCCGGGAATGCAGTGGACAGGGCAGTTCTTAGCGCAAAGGCCACACTTTTTGCAGGCATTCTGCACGATGGAATAGGAGAGTAGAGCTTGGCAGGATCCCGCCGGACACTTGTGATCCCGGATGTGGGCCTCGTACTCGTCCCTGAAGTAGCGCAGGGTGGTCAGGACGGGGTTGGGGGCCGTCTGTCCCAGTCCGCAAAGAGACATTTCCTTGACCATGAGCCCCAGTTCCTCCAAGAGATCGATGTCTTTCATCTCTCCATGTCCCCCGCAAATTTTTTCGAGCAACAGAAGCATCTGCTTCGTTCCCTCGCGACAAGGCGTGCATTTTCCGCAGGACTCCCTTTGGGTGAACTCCAAGAAAAACCGGGCGATGTCCACCATACAATTTTCCTCGTCCATGACCACGAGTCCCCCGGACCCCATAATGGCCCCCAAAGCGGGCAAGGACTCATAGGTGATGGGGACGTCCAGGTGGTCTTTCGTCAAGCAGCCGCCGCTGGGCCCTCCAATCTGCACAGCCTTGAACTCTTTAGGCGCCCCACTGGGGTCGTCCAGGATGCCGCCGCCGATATCGTAGATGATCTCTCGCAGGGGGATACCCATGGGAACCTCCACAAGGCCCGTGTGTTTGACCTTGCCCGTGAGAGCAAAGACCTTCGTGCCCTTGGATTTGTCCGTACCCATAGAGGCATACCAGTCTCCACCTTTATGGAGGATTTGCGGAACGTTGGCCCATGTTTCCACGTTGTTGATGTTGCTGGGTTTGGCCCAAAGGCCGGAAATCGCGGGAAAAGGAGGCCTCGGGCGGGGCATTCCCCTCTGTCCCTCGATGGAGGCCATCAGCGCCGTTTCCTCCCCACAGACGAAAGCTCCCGCCCCCTCTTTGACATGCACAGCGAAGTTGAAACCGGAATTGAAGATGTTCTCCCCCAAAAGGCCGGACTCCTCGGCCTGACTGATGGCCTGCCGCAGCCGCCGAATCGCCAGAGGATATTCCGCCCGGCAGTAAATGTATCCTTCATCGGCTCCCATAGCGTAGGCACCAATAGCCATACCCTCGATCACCGCGTGAGGGTCGCCCTCGAGAATAGAGCGGTCCATGAACGCGCCCGGGTCCCCCTCGTCCGCGTTGCAGATGACGTACTTTTTGGGCCCTGGCGAGGACGCGCAAAACCCCCACTTGACGCCGGTGGGAAAGCCTCCACCCCCTCGACCCCTCAGGCCCGACTTTTTGACCTCATCGATGACAGCTTGGGGCGTCATCTCCCCCAGGGCCTTGGCCAGCCCCTCGTAGCCGTCTCTGGCGATGTACTCCTCGATATCCGCCGGGTTGATGTAGCCGCAGTTTTGAAGGGCGACCCGGTGTTGTTTTCCGTAAAAGGGAATTTTTTTGTAGTTGGGAATGCTTTGACCCTCGCGGTCTTTATACATTAAAGATTCCACGGGGTGTCCTTTCAGGAGATGTTCTTCGACCAAGTTCGGGATGTCATCTGGTTTGACCCGGCAATAGAAGGTTCCCTCAGGGTAAACGACCACAATGGGTCCCATTTCACACATCCCATGACATCCTGTGGGAACCACCAAAATTTCGTTCGAAAGATTCTGCCGTTCAAGTTCGCTTTTGAGTTTATCGACGACGACGACCCCATGGCTGGACGCGCAACCTGTCCCGTTGCAGACCAACACGTGCGAGCGATAATCCGACATTGACTGACCCCCTTTGGTTCGTGCGTTTCCAGATTCAAGACTCTTTTCATCCGCGGCCGCAAGCCTCACGATCACAAGAATTGTTCCAAAATAGCGCGCACTCCGTCGGGCGCGGATCGTCCGAAGGTCTGATCGTCCACGACCATGACGGGCGCGAGGCCGCAGGCTCCCAAACACGCGACGGGCTCCAAAGAAAAACGGAGATCCTCCGTGGTCCCGTTCTCGGCGCATCCCGTCTGTTCTTTTATCGCGTCCAGAATCTTCAGGCTGCCGCGCACGTGACAGGCCGTTCCGCGGCACACCCGAACCACGTGCCGTCCCCTCGGCGTTAGGTGAAACTGGGCGTAAAACGTGGCGACACTGTAGATTTCGGACATAGGGATCTTCAACTCCTCGGAGACAATTTTGACCGCGGGCTCCGCCACATAGCCCATAGCCCCCTGCAACGCCTGAAGTATCGGAATCAGCCCTCCTTCTCGGCCTCGCCATGGATCGATGATTTCTAAAACTTTCTTCCGCATTTCCTCGGCAGATAAATTCATAACATCCCTCCTCGAATTTTGGGGACTTTGTCCTCTACCCCTATAAGCGTCCTAAAATACCACGTCTATGATATCTTTTTTTTCCATTTTACACCTCGGTATGCAAGCCTAGAGAGCTATCCAGGTCATAGTCATTTCAGGCGCTGCCGCGAACGGTAGGCAAGCGATAGGCGACGATAAATTATTTGTGCCAGGAGAGACCTTCCTCCTGGCACAAATAGCTCTGCGTTTATTTCTTCCTTGTTTTATTTCTTTCTTGTTTATTTCTTGTTTATTTCTTCCTTAGGCTTAACATCTCAGGCTTTGATGGCCTCGACTCTGCCGGGGTAGGCCTCCAAAGCGCCTTTAAGAATATTCATGGCCTTGAGCAAGTCCTCGTTTTTCAAAACGTAGGCCAGGCGCGCCTCGTCCTTTCCCTTTCCGGAAGTGTAGAAACCGTTGCCAGGAGCTCCCATCGTCGTCTCACCATTCACGTCGTAGTTTTGGAGCATCCAGACGATAAACTTCTCGGCGTCGTCCACAGGCATTTTCACCATGACGTAAAACGCCCCTTGAGGCTCCTCGCAGATCACGCCGTCCATGCTTTTCAGCGCTTTGTAAAGGGTGTCGCGCCGCGATTTATACTCCTTATTGACCTCTTCTAAGTAGTTTTTGGAGGTCTTGTAAAGCCCCGCCGCCCCTACTTGCTCCAGAGTGGAAACGCAAAGCCTGCCCTGACAGAGCTTCAGCACCTGAGCCAGGAACGCCTTGTTTTTGATGATCAAACACCCGATACGCGCCCCGCAGGCGCTGAATCGCTTGGAAACGGAATCCACCATGACGACCCGGTCGAGGATATCCTTCATGTTCCCCAGGCTCGTGAATTTCTTTCCGTCGTAGGTAAATTCTCGGTAAACCTCGTCGGCAATCAGATAAAGGTCGTGTTTCTTCGCGAGGGAGGCCAGCATTTCCAATTCCGCCGCCGTGTAGACCGCGCCAGTGGGGTTGCCGGGGTTCGAGATCCAGATGGCGCGTGTCCTGGAGGAGATCAATTTCTCGATAACGGACTGCGGCGGCAGGTGAAACCCTTCCTCCGCCTTGGTGGGGATGGGAACCAGCTTGGCCAAGGAGGCTTGAGCGAAGGCGTTGTAATTGGCGTAAAAAGGTTCCGGCACCAGAAGCTCGTCACCTGGGTCGCAGATGGTCATGACGGCGAACCACAAAGCCTCGCTGCCTCCGTTGGTAATGTAAATGTCGTTGCGTTCATAGGGGATATCCCAGCTTGCGTAGTAAGCGCTGATGGCGTCGCGCAGATCGTCGTTGCCTTGGGACGTGGCGTAGGCAATCGTGTCGACTTTGAAATTACGCACGGCCTGAAAATATTCATCTGGGGTTCTGATGTCTGGCTGCCCGATATTCAGGTGATAGACTTTCTTACCCGCCTTTTTGGCTTCGTCCGAGAAGGGAAGAAGCCTCCGGATGGGAGACGTCTGCATCGCCTCGATGCGTTTCGAAAAGTTCATAACACATTACCGATCCTTTCAGCGTACTAATATCTACTTATAATTAGCAGATACATTTCGCATAGTATTCCATAGTATTCCTTTGATCATGAAGTCAAATGATCATAAAATCAAATGATCATGAAATCAAAGGAAAAACTGAACCTCGCAAAGCTCGCGGAAATACTCGAATGTCTGGGACAATAGCCACTGCGCGACTCGGGTTTTCGGCTTCAATATCAACAGCTAACGTCAGCAGCTACTGGAACGCGTATGAATCTTCTACCAGACTCCAGAATCAGACTCCAGAATCAATCGTAAATTTCGTCTTCATCGGCCCACCTCCTTAATAATGTTATTTCGTGTTCCCATTTGGGCTCGCTTTGCCCTGGTTGGCAACCGCGGCCTGGGCTTTGGCGATGGTCTCCGGATCGCCCAAATATCGATGACCTAGGGGCTTCATGTCTTCTCCCAGCTCGTAGAGCAAAGGCACCCCCGTGGGAATGTTGAGTTCAAGGATGTCCTTTTCCGACACATCGTCCAAATACTTCACCAGAGCACGAAGACTGTTGCCGTGCGCAGCGATGACGATCTTTTTTCCCGCTACGATCTCCGGGACGATAACGTTCTCCCAGAAGGGAACAGCGCGGGCGACGGTATCGGCCAAGCATTCGCCATCGGGCAGGTCCGAAGGGGACAACGAGGCGTAGCGAGGGTCTTTCGCCGGATGCCGGTCGTCGTTTTTATCGAGCAAAGGAGGCCGCGTGTCGTAGCTACGCCGCCAGATCTTCACTTGATCGTCTCCATACTGGGCCGCTGTCTCCGCCTTGTTCAGACCCTGGAGAGCTCCGTAATGACGCTCGTTCAAACGCCAAGAGTGGACCACGGGAATCCACATAAGGTCCATCTCTTCCAAAGTTAACCACAAGGTCTTGACGGCTCGCTTCAAAACGGAGGTGAAGGCGAGGTCAAAAATGAACCTCTCCCCCTTTAAGAGCTTACCTGCCTCTTGCGCCTCGGCCGTTCCCTTCTCCGACAGGGGAACGTCGGTCCATCCGGTGAAACGGTTTTCCTTGTTCCATTCGCTTTCGCCATGACGTATCAAAACCACTTTGTACATCATTTCGAAAAATCCCTCCTTTTTTTCAAGTATAGCCTTAAAAGGTCTGGAAGGCACTCATCAAAAGCACAAAAACATATTTTTGCCACTTTTTTTGTTATCATAAATAAATGCAAAATAGAACCGTACAAGGAGGAATTTGTGATGACGACAGATAATATCTGGACGAATATCGGAAAATTGGATGAGGGAACGCTGCTTTTGCGCGTGATGGTGGAAGGTCGATTCTCCTGGGGCAGAAAGAGCAGAAAGAACGGAGAAAGCGTGGAGTTACTCGATGCAGCCCTACGCTCCACAGGACGGAAATGCGGGGAAGAAGGACTCGTCTACGGAACGCCCATTGACCCGGTCAAGATTTGGTGTATCGGGCTGAATTACCGGGAGCACGCTAAGGAGTCCCACATGGAGATCCCCGAAGAGCCTTGCGTTTTCATGAAGCCCCGAACCTGCCTTTTGGCTCACGGGGAATCCGTGAGGCTGCCCTCCTGGGTGGGGCGCGTGGACTACGAGGGAGAACTCGCCGTTGTCATTGGCAAGACATGCCGCAACGTGAGCGAGGACGAGGCCCCCGATTATGTATTGGGCTACTCCTGCTTCAACGACGTTTCCGCCAGGGTGCTGCAAGCCAAGGATGGTCAGTGGGTTCGCTCCAAGGGCTTTGACACTTTCGGCCCCTTCGGCCCAGGGCTGCTGGTGGCCAGGAGCTTGCCAGAACACTCTGAGCTGACGACCCGGTTGAATGATGTTGTCGTCCAAAAGAGCCGCTTCGAGGATATGATCTTTTCCGTTCCTGCTATCGTCTCCCAGCTCAGCCGCTTCGCGACCCTGGAAGCCGGAGACGTGATCGCCACGGGAACCCCCAGCGGCGTCGGCCCCGTCAAACCGGGAGACATGGTCGAAATCTCCATCGACGGCATCGGGTCCCTGAAAAACTCCTTCGCGGCGGAATGACGGGACAGCATTAACATAATTCCACGACTAAAGTCATGGGATTGTAAGATCGACAAAGACAGCCGACTGAAACCGGTCTTACGTCTTCTCCTTTAAGAGTGGATGCCCCCACAGAGTGGATGCCCCCACTCTGAGAATATTTACAGCCGCATTAATATCCCGGTCGTGTTCTGCCCCGCATCTCGCCCGCATCTCGCGTTGAAAAGCCATGATAAGCCATGATAAGCCATGAAAGAAGTTGAACATAAAAGTAGACATATGGCAAGGAATCAAATACAAAACAAACGCCACCGTTGGCGGCGTTGCAATTCTCATCCAACGACTGAAGCCTTTGGCTTTCTCATCGCTTTATCGTAACACTCTCAAATTTTATTTCCCTTGACAAAGGGACAGAAACAGATACTTGGAGTCTTTACTATTAAAGTCTTTACTATTATTAAAGCCTTTGCTATTTCGGAACCTATCTAGTCATAAATTTCTCCGGAATTTTAGGTGGCAACATAAACGTTTCACAAAATTTCCCGTCTTTTTATCGGTTTTCCAAATGTCAATGCCGCTTTAATTTCTGCCAGAATCTGTTTCTGTTCCGGGTCTTTCTTCACAACCTCAAGATAGTTCGCCCAGAGTGCCCACAGCACCCCCAGGCACAGCCCTAACAGCGTCGCAATCACGATGATCTGCGCCCTTTTGGGTTTGAATTTGTAGTCGGGTGGTATAGCGGGGTCAATGATCTGCACGACCATCGCCTCGCGCGCCTCGTCGATCTTTGCGGCTTCGAGCTGCTTCAGTATCAGCTCGTACATCGCCGTCGCGAATTTTACGTCTCGTAGTCTACGTTGATACTCTAACCCTAACTGCGGGGCCTCATGCAAAGAAGATAGTGTGCTATTCTCCGAGGCTTTCTGTTCCTGCTGCTGTTCCAGCTTCGCCAGTTCGATGCGCAGAGCGGATAATTCGGATTCCGCGCGTCTCAGGTTAGGGTTACCGCCCCGCGCATAGGTTCGCAGCGCTGATAGTTCAACTTCTTTAGCTGCTACCTGTGCCCGTAGCGCCGCTATAGAGGTCAGCATCGCCTCCAGCTGTGGTTCTATCGCCACCAATCCGCTTTTTTCCTGATATCTTTGCAGTTCGTCTTCTGCGTCACCCAAGGTCTTATGTGTCGTCAACATTTGCTGCTCAAAAAACAAACGCCGTTGTGCCGCTTCGCCAATAGCCAGAGATTGCATAGCATTTTTCAACTCTGCGACAAACGCGTTAGCTATCCGCGCGGCACGCTCTGGATCTTCATCCAACACCGCCACGGTAACGATACGGTTCTTTATATCTTCTGTAGCTCGTAATATACTAGACGTAACTTTTTCGCGCATCTTGATGCGGTATTCTTCCTTATATATGGTCATTAGGTCAAATTGATCAATAATCTTATCAACAACAGTCTGACTGCGTAAAACCCCACACAGTAACTCTCCTGTCGTTGAGCTGCCCGTTAAGCCGAGTAATCCTCCGCCACCCAGTTGAGATAACATTGCCATTGCCGCGCTACCGCCTTGCGAAGGCGGTAAAATACGAGATTCTGCTTGATAAATTCGAGGAGAGAAAAAAATATACACCAAAGAAATTATCCATAAACACAAGATACAACATACAATTTTTTTGGTATTTTTAACAAATATATATACATAATCAATAAAAGCGACATTGTCGTTCACAAAAACATTCCTCCACTATCTAGCGTTCCAATCTAACAATAACTTAAACGGATACTCTTGATTTTGCCTTCCGTCACAAATCATTTCTCTAAAAAGGTCTGATATACCGGCGCTAACATCGCGTCAGCTTTAGCCATAAAATAATAAATATGAGCGACCGCAAAAATCACACTCAGGGCTGCGGTAATCATTATCTGATCTTTTTTTCTAAGCGA
>JAIRYN010000059.1 GCA_031267575.1 Synergistaceae bacterium
GAAATGCAGCACTCCTTTTGCTTCGATGCCTTCTTTTCTCAACTCATAGAGATAGTGAGCGAGCTGCAATAGTGCGGACCTTTCCGCACGGCTGCTCTTTTTTACTTCTGACACGATTAGCGCCCCGTCTTTGTCTTGAACGAAGTCGAATTTATTATCGCCAAAAGTGATTTGGTGTTTTTCGCGAGTAAAAGTATTCTGGTCTATCAAGCGTCCGAGAGCAAGGTAGTCGTTATCCGGATTCGGAGCAACACTTCTGGACATTAGCCAAACCTGCCTCTGGCAAATAGAATGATACCAAACTAAGGTACCGCCTATACGCGCTTTCTCAGAGAAAGGCAATCGAAACACTTCCCATTGTGACCATGACTACTCGTCCTCTTGTGAAACCCTTGTGAGAGGTTGAAAACCGGCAATAGAATGATAGATATAGATATGCTCTTCGCTTTCCCCAATCCCAGAGGGGCGGATTATACAGTAATCATCGCCGAAGAACTCCATTTTTTCACTGCCCTTCGTGACAAAATTACCAATTTTATCGCTCCATGCGGTCAAATATTTTTTTGAGACTTCTATAGCATGTTGCTGCAACTTGTTTTGAAGTCTTTTGAAATCTTCACGATTCTGCAAAGACTTGTCCATATCTTTCAATTTATAGATCAACTCATCTAACGTTCCATCTCTATCCACGTAGACCGGCACGTCGTAATTATTTTCCTTAATCAGTGGAGTGTATTCTCCCCACTGGCCGCGTCTGATTTTTTCCCATATCTTATATGAATGAAGCCGCTCTAGAAGTTTTTTGTAATAATCAGCAACGACGTTTTGGACATCTCCATCTCCAAAAGTGGATGTTTTGTCGAGAATTTCCTTGGTGAAGCGCAGAGGAACATCGTCGTACACCATACCGGCAAAAGATTTGGCGCCGCTTCCCTCTTTGTTGAAAAATTCAGCAATAAGGACCAATCCTTCGCCACGAAGCAAGCTGCGATTACACCTTCCCGCAACTTGGATGATGCTGTCGAGAGGCCCGAAATCCCTAAAAACCCAATCAAAATCAAGGTCAACCCCTGCTTCCACAACCTGAGTCGACACCAGATAATGAAGTTCTCCGGCTTTCTGATATTGTTTGATTGTTTTGAGCGTTTTACGCCTATGCTGAGGCGACATCCATCGAGACAGCATATAGACCTTAGCGTCTTTCAATTCTTTCGTAAGGAGCTTAAAGACATCGAGCGCTGATTTTTTGGTATTCATGACAATAAGCCCGGACTTACCTGACAGGAGCCCATGTTCCCTCAACAAGCCAGGCAGATCAGAGACAGTGTATTTCCCCGGCAAAAATTGATATCTGTGGCGTTTAAAGGGAAACTTTATCGGTGGGGCGAGTTCTCGACGCCAGGCTTCGTTTATGATTGCGGGTTGAGTAGCCGTCATGAGAATGAACACCGTGTGCCATCTTTCGTGGATATATTTCAATGCCTTTCCAAACTCATGCCAAAGACGCGGGGCTATTCCTTGTGGTTCGTCCAGAATGACAACTGCTCTACTTAACCTATGAAAATCCATCGTTGCCGAGGCTTTGGGGTTGAAAATTGTTTCCCAAAGGCGCACCATAGTTGTAATGACAACTGGAGAGTTCCAATATCTAAACAAACGGCACATTCGTTTCCAATTATCGCCATTGTCCTGAATATTTTCGCCCTCATCTTCCGCCAGCATCAAACTGTGATCTTCTTGCACCACAGTATCGCCGAAAACGTGTTTGGCAAAGTCGGCGTTCTGCTCGACAATACTAATGAAAGGCAGAGCATAAATTATTGTTTTGTAGTCCAATTTTTCAGCGATGACATGAGCGACGCTGAGTCCGATGTTGGTCTTTCCCGAACCCGTCGGCAACGTCAGGGTGAATATTCCAGACGAGTCGATCTCATATGCGTTTTGTAGACAGGTCTCCGTAACTTTTGTGCGCCATGCGTCCATTTCGTTGCGTTGCGGAAAAGTCTGCTTTCTATATTTCGAGAAATCTTCGAAATGGACGCGCTCGACATTGATTGCGTCCATCCTGTCTCCAGCGACGAGTAGAGACAAAATTGTACGCAACTCGAACCAAATTTTCTGCATTTGCCCATCACTGGGGTCGATCTCATCAATAATATCCAAAAGTTTTTCCCAGCGGTCTTCTTCTATCTCGCTTGGCCATTTGGGTAGCAACGCATTCATCTCGTCGTGTATGTTATCCAGACATTTGTGCTTAGAAAACCAATAGGTAGCGATCTCCTCCCAGTTCTCGATATGGGAGTGATGACGGCGAACAGCCTCGGCACAGAGAAAGAGGCTGAAAAGATCAAGTTCTTCCCCACATGATAGTGTAAAATAGGCGGAGGGAGCGGAATGCTCCACTCTCGCCTTTCCGCCATTGAGCTTTTTTTGAAAATCTGGGTCAGCTTTGCCTAGGTCGTGTGTACAGGCGGCAAGAAACATTTGCTGTTCTAGTTCGATCAATTCATGATGACGCAATAAATCTTGCGCAAATAACGCCGACTGAAGCAGATGATCGTATAATTTTTTCCCTTGGTGGCTCTCCAGATCACCACTCAGGGAACCATGCAACAAATTCGTCCATGCTTCGAGTGACATTGACCGATCCTCGATTCTTCAGAATGAGTTTGTTATCGCCAATATCGGAGTACAAAACCGTTTTGCTTTCCAAAAACGCTCTATCTTCGCTAAGTTTGAAAGGCACGATTTCTTTGAATACTCGAGTCAACTTGGCGGCAAAATCCAATTGAACATCATCGCAAAACGGAAGTACCGTTCCGACGGAAATCACTTTTTCGGAAATCGGAAAATCTTCGAAATAACCTACGTAAGACACCTCGGCAAGAGCATAGGCAACTCCTAAATAGGGAGTATAGACAAAGGAGCTTTTTTCTAGTTTCTCGCGTAGACGTGATTCTATGCCGTTTTTTACGAAAATCCTATATTCGGGGTGAAACACAAATTGGTGTTTTACCTGAATATGGGGTGACTTTTGAGGGTCTTTCGTATTCCAGAAATTGATTGCGGCCCTCAGCCATTGAACGGATTTTTTGATGGATATCGCGACGCTCGTTCCAGAAAAAGCGCTCCAATAAGCGGCGTTAGAGGCGTTTTCCGAGGCATTGTTGTCCAGACCGACGATACTTCCAATCAATCCCGCTACAGCGGTCGGAGGAGGAAACGCGAACGACACCGAGGAAGTCGTGGTATACGGCTTTCTGAACATCGCAATGTCCGACGAACAATCAAAAACGACGGACATGAGTGTTCACCGCTCTTCCTTTTTCAGCCTTTCGCCGAGTTTTTGCTCCAGCAAATTGAGTTGAACAATGTTAAGATCAGAATCATGAACCAACCTAACTGCCTTGATTTCTGGATCGACACGATCGATGGATTTCAGCAGTTTCGATATATCGATCGACAATTCGTCACACGACCTCAGGCACTGTTCCTGATCACTGGAGAGTTCCTCTCCATTTTTTCCACGGAGTGAAATTTTCTCGTCCAATGCCCCGATGATTCCGTCGAATTTTTCCCTGTAGTTGATTTCCATCAATAAACGCGGTTGGTGTCCGACTTTGCTGCGTGTTATGAGATTCGCCGTGCCCCGCCATATCGAATCGAACAAAAAATCCAGGTCCTCATCTGTGGCTCCGGTTGTGACAGAAGCGTATTGGTTTGCGATTGCGTAATCGGCGATCAACGCAAAGGGAACGATGTATTCGTTGCGAAAAGAACGCTGCTTTTTTTCATCTTGTTCATCTTGTTCATCTTTTGCTTTTTTTGCTTTTTTTGTCGCAAAAGCCGCCGTTCCTTGAATCATCATGACTTCAGCCCTATGGAGCGAACGCCCCCATTTGAACTGGACCGGTCCTGTCCACGCGAAAGCTTCTCCTTTACTCTTGCTCTTACCCTCTTTGTCATCTTTATCGTCTTTGCCCAGGGCGAAAGTGACACCAAAAAGTCTTGTATCCACACACCTGGCAAGAGCCTCTTTCCCGCTATCCACTCTAAATTTCGCTTTGAGTTCATTGACCCGCTTCTCTAATGTCTTGGTTTCGCCGTCAACGAACACATCCTTTCCTTCCCTGATCCACTGATCGCGAATCGTGCGTTTAACGCGAACGTCAGAAACGAGAATTCGACCGCTATCGTCGTCATATCTAGGATGGTTTGAGTTTAACGGATCGCCGTTGGGGTTTGCATCCTTCACACTATAAACAAACAGTATCTCTCTACGGTTCTCGAAAGCCATATCAAATTTCCCCCTCGTTGCCAGGATTATTAGGAGTCTCCTGTTTATTGTCTTTTTTATTGTCTTTTTTTTCGAAAATTTTTCCAAAGAAATAATCGGAAGCATTCAAAAACGCTACGGAAAAGGCGAAATTGCCATTTACGCCAAGTCCTGTCTCTCCGCCTCGGATAATCAATTCGCCGGACTTAGCGTAAAGAGACTCTATCATCCCCGCATACCCTACTTTTGTTTCATGGAGCGTTGTTCTTATCAGTATCGGCGCTTTAGCCCAAAGAGCCATGAGGTTACGTTTCTGAAGTCGACCGAAGCGAATCTGTTTGTATAAAGGAGCGGAATCGATAGGTTCTCCAGTGGCGATTTGACTTTTTGCCAATATTCCCAAGGTTATTCCCGCCAGAAATATTCCCTTCCCTTCGTCGGTCTGAAGGTAAGGATCCTTGAAATCACTAAAAAAATCTATATTCATCGTATTCACCCCTCATTGACACGGTAAAAAAAATCTGAAACACGTTGCAGTCTACTCATACTGAGCGCTCCATACTTCGCAACCCAATCACTGTCCGCAAATAATCCTTGCAACCGCGACGTGACAAGGCTTTTCACGGTATATACGTCGATGTTGTCTCCTTTCAGGAGCCGGCCAACAATATCCAGCAAAAAATCTTTCATCACAAGCGTCTCGCCCTTATCTCTTTTGTCTTTTTTGTCACCCTCGTTTTTACCCGCAAGTGACGTGATCGCCATTGTGGTTGAGCTGATTGCCACCGCCAACGTGGAACGATTCGGACGCTCATGCCCCTCGTCTCCCAACGAATCTCCGACATCGGAGCGTTTTGTCGCTTGTACCGAATCTTTCCATAGTTCCTCAATACGCTTCAGTCTAGACGGCGGAACGTCCTCGACCATAAGTAGCAACCGCTCCTGCGCCTGATTTTGCTCCCAAAAGACAAAATGGAAAACAATCTCGTCCTCTTGTTCCAAAACTTTCTCCGAAACAAAGGATTCGTTTTTCAACCCTACCTGAAGAAAATTGACAACGTTTTTGGACGCCCTCTTCAGGTTGGCGTTATTCGACAGCAACTCGGGAATAAGATAAATTCTGACGTTTCTGATGGACTGGGTGTCCAAAAATTTTCTGTCGATAACGCTACGCCCTTCGGAAAGCAACTTGTAACATTGGTCACACACAGGAAAAACTTTCGACTTTGCCGCATCGGAATTATTCATGCCCGGCAAGAAACCTTTTTTGTCGAAAGTCGCGAAGGCAAAAACCTTATCAAGATTAAGTCCGCTCTCCGAATAAGAATGACAAATAGCACACTCGTGCGCCTTTGTTGCTTCATGTTTTTTTAACTTAGCGCCAGACTTTGCGGATTTCGATGTCGACTTGGCCAGTCGCGAACGAAAATAGCCAAGGTAACTTTTAACTTCGACGGGATAAAGAAAATGATCTCCGTCGCATGGCGAAACGATAAGTAGGTAAGATGATTTACTCTCGCTCCAGAGAGAGGCCAGTTCATCCACTCGTTCAACGAGATCATCCATGATTTTATCCACAGCTCCATACGAAAAAATTGCCCTTTCCTCAAAATCCTTCAATGTAGATTTATAAAATTTATAAAACCGACTATTTTTATCGGAACGCCAATCACCTCCTTTCCCTAGCAGTTCTTTGCGCCCATCTTTCACGCCTCTACCCAGCTTATGCACTGGAGAAAAGTGCCATGTCGTATTATTGCCCGGGGGATCTCGGTATAAATATCGACGTTTCATTTTTCTGTCATCCAAGTCATCCGATGCCCCACTCCAAAAATCGGCAAGCTCGATTTTTTTGACGCCTTGCACTTCCAAAGTCTCCGCCTGTGGATCCGTGACGTCGAGACAGACCCATATTTCTTTTCCTCGCAAATGCCCCTGCTGTTTTTTGTCGTCTTCCGCGCCTGGAGATGCCTCAATAATACCCATCGGCATTTCAAGGAATGAATCAATATCCGCAAATTCGCCATCGCCAGAATAACGCTCCAGCTCTAGCTGCCCCAATTCTTTCACCGCGTTTAAGAAGCCCAAGACATCACCCCCTTTCTTGAAATTTAAATCCCTTAACAGGAATTGCATGATGCATCGATCCACACATAACATAAATTTCCATCCCCTTAAGGGGAATTCTGATCTTTGATCGATGGTATAGATTTTATTATGCTATGTATGAAAAATCAAGCGATTTGCTAAAACACGATTTGCTAAAATAATCTCACACATCCCCAGCCGCCACTATTTTTTGCTCCCAGCCCGCAATCGATGCCCATTTGCAGTAGGGGAATCGGGCCTTTCAACACAAATTCTCCCTCCCAGCCCTTGATGGGAAAGTTGCTTCTCTCGTCGAACTTGGCCACTTGCTCCTGAACCCTCCCCACTGGTCTTATCTCTACCTTGCCCTCCGGCAGATGAGGTTCCTGCGCGCGGTGGAACGCGCGGAATTTTTTGACGAGGTTGTTGTGGATTGATTCGGAGAAGTCGGGTGAGGAAGGGTGGAAGTAAACGGTATACTTTCTCCCATCGCCTCGTTGCATCTGCGTGTAGCACGTTATCGGAGAAAGCGTTTTCACGTGAAGCTCCTCCGACGTCACAGTGAGAGGAACCACCTCCACACCCTCGCATACAATCGAGGTATTGCCGATGCGCAGATCCTCATTCTTGAAAGCTCCGCCGACAAATCCATCCAGCGCGTTGGTGATAGGGGTCGAGACGACGAGACGTATCGGCAAGTCATACTCAATCTTTCCCTCGCGCGCTCTCGGTCGCGTCGCGGAAATCGGCCAGCTCATCGCGAAAAGCTTCATCGGTCTCCCGTCCACCCTGTAGCCCTCGTCGTGAAGAAATGCGGAGAACTCCGGTGGCAACAGCTTATACAGAAGGGCCTGAAAAAGATGCAGGTTGACGGCAGGAAGCCTTAAAACATTCGATTCCCGCGAATTGAATTGCAGAGTCAAATGCACAATCCTCACCTCTTTTAAAATTCTTGAGAGTTTAAAGTTTTCGTATAGTAAAGTTAGAGAAGAAAAGCCTCTGTATTGAAAGAATGTAATCGTTCAAACCCTATGCACTCGGAATAGACGTCTAAATAATGCTAAGATGTCGCCAGTGTCCTTCGGGAAGTTTTTTTATCACGCGAGCTTTGCGCCCAACGGGTCGAAAATGCCCAAAAGTTTGCTTTCCTCCTTTTTTTGTTTATTCCCTTTTTTGTTTATTCCCTGCACCACGGCAATGTCGCTTTGGGTCACAAACGCCAAACACAATATGCTATCAGAACGGGCGTCCCCACGGGAAACTATCCGTCGATCTAGAAATAGTAGTCAATCACCGCAGGGTCCGGTGGATAGACCATTGTTATTTCTTCTCGACTAAAGCGCTACGAAGATGATCCTATCGATAAGACCCACCTCTCTCCAGACTGATTTTAGCATGAATCAGCATCGTTGCAATTGAGCATAGAGGAACGCATGAGGAGGCGAAAACACTCTACCCATAAACATTAAAATTTGTCTATTCAGCTAATTACTGAATTATTGAGTCCATTAGTAGAGCAAACTTGTCGCTATGAGGATTTTTATCAGAATAGACTCCGAATTCTTTCTGTTTTTTCTTTGCGGCCTACACGCGAGAATGGACGTGTAGCTTGGCATCCTACCATACTACATGTTATAGTTTTTAATAGAGGAGGGAATGGGCGATGGAGTACAGAAACTTCGATGAACTGATAAGAAAGGCTCAGGATATTTCTCGGCGCCGGCACGGCATCGTGGCAAGGGCAGAGGATAAGTATGTTCTGGAGGCTATAAATCAGCACTGTAGAAATTTTGACGTGCTGATACTTCCCAATATGACGACAGGTAACCTGTTGGGTAAAAGTTTGACCATTAGCGCCCGATCACAAATGGCGGGTATTGTCGTCGGAGCCAGGATCCCCATCGTCGTAACCTCCCGTGCTTCCAGCGCCGAGGAAAAACTCAACTCCATCGCTCTCTCCGCGATAGCCGCGGAATCCACGTTGTCAGGAGGCGACAACCATGAATGAACACATCAATCCCCACGATGTCTTGAACTATCGTTTTTTGTCCTCTCCACGTTTTTCTCCAGACGGAGCGAAGATTGCTTTCTTGGTCCATCAGGCAGATCTGAAAGAAAATCGCTATTTCTCCAACCTCTGGATCTATAACCTCGCGTCGGAGAGGGCGACGCAGCTCACTTCCTCCGGATCTGAAAAAGCCTTCTGTTGGAGCGTGGACGGAACGAAAATTCTCTTAGTCAGCGAACGTGGCCTGAAAGATCCAAAAGAAAAGGAAAACAAGAAAAAAGCGGCACTCTACTCCATTGTTGTCGAGGGTGGCGAGGCTTTACTCTTAGCCCAGATACCGGAGCCGGTCACCGAGCTGTGGGCTCTGGGTGAAGACCAGCTGCTTTTGAAAACCGTCGCAGACCCCGATGAACCTCGATTTGAGGACGCGGACTACATGATCTTTACTCAGATCCCCTTCTGCTCCAACGGAAAGGGTTTCACGGGCCAGAAACGTGCGGCCCTTTCCTCCTACGCCATTTCCACGGCGGACTTGCGGCACCTCTCTCCCGAGGACATGGCCGTGGGACAGACGCGAATTTCCACTGATCGTAAACGCGCCTTGGCGGTGGGAATGGTCTACAAGGACGTGATGCCGGAGACCAGCGGTGTGTGGGAGTTCAACCTGGAAAACGGAGCCGTGACCGCCCTTTTGCCTCAGGAATCCTTCGCTTGGTTCTGTGCCGCTCCTTTTGGAGGTGGGGTTTTGGCGACGGGCACGAACATGAAACATTACGGTAAAAACGAGAACGCCCGTTTCTACCTCAAAGAAGAAACCAAGGAAAAACTCGACTGTTTAACTCCCGAACTGGACAGGGGACTGCGAAGTTCCGTCATCTGTGATTGCCGCTACGGACTCACCGACATGAACCTGGCGTTCTGGGTCGATTCCAGTGCTTCTTCCCCCAGCGCGTGGTTCGTTTCCACGGACGATTATCACGCGCGCCTCCACAGGCTTTGGGCCGATGGGAGCATTGAGCAAGTCACGCAGGAGCTTCGCAGCGTAGACGATTTCGACGTGCGAGGAGATTGCGCCGCGGTGGTGGGTTTGGAGGGGCTTTTTCTTCAGGAACTCTATCTGGTGGAAAACGGTCGAGAACGTCGCCTGACTGACTTCAACCGCGCAATGATAGCCAGTCGCGAACTCAGCGTTCCCGAGTACGTTCACCTGGAAAATGGAACACCCTGGGGACTTGACTGCTGGTATATGCGTCCCGTGGGCTTCGAGGTGGGCAAAAAATATCCGACTCTACTCCACATACACGGCGGACCTAAGATGACGTTCGGCGACGTTTTCGTCCACGAAATGCAGTGCTGGGCCGCGGAGGGCTTCGTTGTGCTATTCTGTAATCCGCGAGGCAGCGACGGCAAGGGCAATGAGTTCGACGACATCCGAGGCAAGTACGGCACCATCGACTACGACGACCTGATGCTATTCACGGATTGGGCGGTGGAGACGCTGCCTTTCGTGGACAAGAATAGGATGGGAGTGACGGGGGGCTCCTATGGAGGTTTTATGACGAACTGGATCGTGGGACACACGGACCGTTTTCGGGCGGCGGTTACCCAGCGCAGTATCTGCAACTGGGTTTCGATGACGGGACTTTCCGACATCGGCCATTATTTCGTGGCGGATCAGCAGGCCGCTGACGTTTGGAGCGATGTCGACAAGCTGTGGTGGCACTCTCCTCTGAAGTACGCCGATCAGATCAAGACTCCTACTTTGGTTATTCACTCCGACGAGGATCATCGCTGTGAGGTATCCCAGGGACTCCAGATGTTTTCGGCGCTGAAGCGTAACGGCGTGGAGAGCAAGATTTGTGTCTTCAAGGGCGAAAACCATGAACTCAGCCGCGGAGGTCGTCCCAAGTCTCGTCTGGCACGGCTCCAAGAGATTATCAAGTGGTTCAAAGAACATTTGTAACATCAATTCAGTAATCGGCGATAATCCTCTGGAAAGTTGATGTTGATGTTGATGTTGATGTTGAAGAAGAAGAAGGGGTTTCGAGAGGAAGAAACGTTTTCTTGCTCTCGAAAAACCCTTTTTATTTTCTCAGCATTCAGGCCGTTTTACACATCGCGCTCTTTAATTATCCTCATAACTCACACTCACGATTTCTACAGTGTGAGAATCTTGTTCGCTCTGTTCAAGGTCTCGACGATTTCAAACATGTTGGAGATTGTTCCGGCTCCAATCTGCTCGGCGATCTGGAAGTGACTGACGCAGGTTCCACAGACGAGGAGAATCACGTCCTTCTTTACTAAGTTCTTCAAGTGATCGCAGGAGGAGGAATCGTAAAGGGCCAGCTTGACTCCCTCGTTCATGAGCGCCACCGCGCAAGGCGGCTCGTCCAACTGCGACAAAGTCCCCAAAAAACTTTTCATCAGGACTTCTCCCAACTGCTGATCGTTGCGCCCAAGGATATTGCAGGTGATGAGGACGGAAAAGGTTTCTTTCGTCGAGGGACAGGGAGCGAACTCTGCACGAGACGGAAGAGGCCAGTCACCGGAGGCTTGGGCAACCGCAGCCGCCGCAGTCTCAATTAAAGCCTGGTCGGGTTGCTCTGATGGCGCTTGCTCTACTTGTCTCCTTGCCGAAATCGTGAGTTGCCCCTCATCGTCTCTCAGTTGAACCCCAAAACCCTTGCTCTCCAGAAAGCGCCGCACGTTGGTGGCCGAGACCGGGTTGTCCAGCAGGACCTCCAACTCCTCCTCGCCCCGATCCACGCAGGTCTTGGTCATGATGACTGGTTCCGGGCACTGTTTACCTCTCGCGTCGATTTTCTTCATTCTGCTCGTTCCTCCCAAATATATTGTTGGTGTTCCTGTTGCTGTTCCTGTTGGGATTCCTGTTGCTGTTCCATGTGATGTTCCGCGTGATTTTATCATTTGGGTTTATTATAGAACGATCGAAGTGAGAGCGACAATCAAGAGAACTTCGATTGTATTATGCTATCGAATTGGCGAGGAGCATCGATAATGAGCGGCAATAATGATGAAAAAAATAATGACGAAAAAATTGATGGAATCGAACGAAAGATGCGCATGATCCCAGGCATGGACATTCTTCTCGAAAAAGAATGGACTATCCCATGGCAGAACGAGCTGGGGCGGGATACGGTCAAGCGAACGTTTAACGAAGAACTGGCGCGTGTCCGGCAGCGCCTTCTGGCGGGAAATGACGCGGATGTCTCGCCGGATACATTGATGGATACATTGATGGATACATTGATGAAAACCCTTGAGTCTCTTTTGAGGGTCAAGGCGCGTCGACATCTGAGGCCAGTCATTAACGTTACGGGAGTGGTGGTGCATACAAACCTGGGACGTTCTTGTCTGGCCCAGGACGCCATTCAGGCGATGCGGGAGGTCGCCCAGGGCTATAGCAATCTGGAGTACGACCTAGAGGAGGGAACACGGGGAAACCGGAATGATCACGTGGAAGCACTCCTTTGCGAACTTTCGAACGCAGAGGCTGCCCTGGTGGTTAACAATAACGCAGGGGCCGTGTTGCTCTGTCTTTCCGCCCTGGCTCAGGGGTTGGAGGTCGTTGTGTCGCGAGGCGAACTCGTGGAAATCGGCGGTTCTTTCCGCATCCCCGACATTATAGTGTCCTCCGGTGCCATCCTGGTGGAGACGGGAACCACTAACAGAACGCACTTGGAGGACTATACCAAGGCCATTACGGAAAAGACATCCCTACTGCTGAAGATTCACCCTTCTAATTTCAGAATGGAGGGTTTCACGGCGGCTCCAGAGAGAAAGGCACTGGCCGCCTTGGCTCACACACAAGGGTTGATCTTCATGGAGGACGCTGGTAGCGGGCTTCTGGTAGAGAAACAAATCCTGGGTCCGGTTTTCGAAGGGGAAACGGACGTGAAAAACTGCCTCCGAGAGGGCGTGGATTTGGTGACGTTCTCCGGAGACAAGTTACTGGGTGGCCCCCAGATCGGCGGTATCGTCGGCAAGAAAAACTTTGTGGACCGGTTGAGGGAACACCCTTTGCTACGGGCCCTTCGCGTGGACAAATTGACCTTGGCGGCCTTCGAGGCTACCCTACGCCTTTATAGAAAGGGCGACTACGACAGGATACCCACTCTGGCCATGCTGCGCCGGACTCCAGAATCCATGAAAAACCAAGCGGAGCGCCTGGCTGAGAAACTTCGCAAAGTAATTGGACCCCAAGCCGAAATTTTGGTCATAGCCGTAGAAGACGCGGTGGGAGGTGGTTCTTGCCCTGCCTTGCCTCTGATGGGTTGGGGCGTCACTGTGACGAAACACCCTAGGGGCAACGCCGGACATTTGCAAAAACTCCTGCGCGACCGAGAGATCCCCATCTTGTGCGGGGCTCGGGAGGATGCCCTGGTGATCCACATGCGGACTCTGCATGCAGCAGGAGAAGGAGAAAAAGAAGCGGAAGGAGAAAGGGAAATTTTGCGAGCCTTTGACGAGCTGAACGCGATGTCAAACGAAAAAAACAAAGAAAACAAAGAAAACTCCCCTGAAAGACAAAACGCAAGATGAGCGAAGAACGGGAAATATCACGGGAAATATCTTTGGTTATCGGCACGGCCGGCCACATCGACCACGGCAAAACGGCGCTGGTAGCCGCTTTGACTGGTGTGGATTGCGATCGGCTGCTGGAGGAAAAGAAGCGAGGCATCACGATCGAGCTGGGTTTCGCTCCATTACGCCTTGAAGACGGTCGCGTCATCAGCGTCATCGACGTCCCAGGTCATGAGCGCTTCATCCGCCAGATGGTAGCGGGCGCGTCGGGCGTGGATGCCGTGTTGTTGGTGGTGGCGGCGGACGAGAGCGTCATGCCTCAGACGCGAGAGCACCTAGCGATTCTGGAGCTTTTGGGCGTCAAAGACGGTCTAATCGCCATCACTAAATCGGACAGGGTCGAACCCGAAATGTTGAAGCTGGTAGAGGAAGACGTGGAAGAGTTTGTCAAGGGGACCTTCCTTCAGGGAAAAAAAATTGTTTCACTCTCGGCCGTGACAGGACAGAACCTCCATGTTCTCCAAAAGGAGCTGATGACCTTGGTGAATCGGGTACACCCGCGCCCGCGAAAAGGAGCGCTGTTTTTGCCCATTGATCGAGCGTTTCCCATATCGGGTTTCGGCACGGTGGTGACGGGGACGGCTTATCGCGGCGTCGTCCATCCGGGAGATGAGGTGGAGGTTTTTCCCACCGGTGGAGATGGAAAAAACGGGAAGAAGCGGGAGGCGAAGATACGAAGCCTTCAAGTTCATGGGCAAACAGTGAAAGAGGCCTATGCCGGACAGCGTGTGGCGGCGAACTTATCCAACATCGCGGTGGACGACCTGGCTCGAGGTGACGTGATCTGCCGCAAGGGCATTTACCTGGACACGCGTTGTTTCGACGCTATTTTGAGGATTCTGCCCTCTGCCGTGGAGCCCGTGAAGCACTGGCAACGGGTTCGCGTCTACATCGGGACCTCCGATGTACTGGCGCGGGTTTCCCTTCTGGAAAGCAAGCGTATCTTGCCCGGCGAAGAGGCTCCGGCTCAGTTAGTGCTGGAGGAGAATGTGGTCTGCATCGCGAATCAACGATTCATCGTCCGGTTTTACAGTCCCCTCGTCACCATCGGCGGCGGTCGAGTGGTCTTTCCCTACGGATGCAAACCTAGAGGTACCGCGGCCCGCGCTCTGATGTCGCGCCGGATACGAGCTCTGGGAGTCTCCACCTCCATCGAGGAACGGTTTTCGCTCTTGGTCGGGCAAGCTGGGATCCTGGATTTCGACCGCGCCTCGGTGCTAGTTCAGGAGTCTCCGGCCGAATTGTCCACCATAGCCGGTCGGGTTCTGAAAAAGGACGAGGTCCTGGAGCTGAAAGGAAACAAGCCCATCTACCTGTCCCCGTCTTTTTTCGAGGAACTGATCTCGACGACGAGGGATATTCTGAGAGCTTATCATAAAACTTACAGTTCGAAGGATGGAATGCTTTTCGACGAACTGGTGTTGTCGGGACTTATTCTCAAAAAAGTGCGAGATGGTAAGGCAGCGCGCTCCCTAATCTCTCTCTTGGTGGAGAAAGGAATCGTTGTCCTGGAAAACGGCAGGGCGCGTCTGCCTGATTTCACGCCCAGGGACGATGAGGTTTTGCGCAAAAACGAAGAAGCTCTTTTCGCTTACTGCCGGAGAAAGGGCTTTCAACCACCCACGCTGGAAGAGGCCCGGACGGAGCTGAAAATGGACCCCCGCGCTTTCTCTCTTTTGATTCAAAGTTTAAAAAATCAAGATTTAAAAAATACCCGCAGGCTTGTGCTGTTGCCAGGCGAGTTTCTGTTGACAAATGAGGTGGAAAATAACATGATAGAAGTCTTGAGAAAAATCGAAAGCGATGTGACCCTCGCCGCCGTTCGCGACGCCACAAACAGTAGCCGTAAGTTTATCCTTCCTATTCTGGAGTACTTCGACTCCCAGGGCCACACGCGCCGGGTGGGAGATATCCGCGTCGTGAAGGGACGGTAGAGCCGGTGTTCGTGTTCAAGGGAGACAAGCTGTTGGCGCAGGGTGATTTTTGTGAGCTGGAGAGCCCAACCTCGAACGTGGTGAGAGATTCCCGTCAGCTTCCACCTGCTTGGCAGGACTTATCCTTACCCACTTGGTGCGAAGTGAAGGAATGGGAAGAGAACCTAGTGTGCGAAAATGAATGGGTGGACCTGCGGGATGTCTGGCAGAGGTGGGGGGAGGAGACCTTTGCTCGGGCAGGAACGGCCTATCAATACATGAACTGGCTGCGACACTCTCGGTTCTGCTCCAGTTGCGGCGCCCCCTTGTCACCGAAGGAGGAAGAGCGAGGGTTGCGGTGCGAGAACTGCGGCCGTGTGATTTACGCCCCCCTTCACCCGGCGGTGATCGTCGCCGTGGAACGCGACGGAAAGCTCCTTCTCGCCCACAACACCCGTATGCCATCGAGGCGCTACAGCGTCATTGCGGGGTTTGTTGAGCCTGGTGAGTCTCTGGAACAGACAGTGCGGCGGGAGATTATGGAGGAGGTTGGGATAGAAGTCCAGGATGTTCGCTATTTTGGAAGCCAGCCGTGGCCTTTTCCTTGCTCGCTGATGTTAGGTTTCACCGCACGATGGAAGAACGGGGATTTGTGCCCCGATGGTGTGGAGTTGGACGACGCTGGCTGGTTCGCCCCCAACGAGTTCCCCGACATCCCACCAGCCCTCAGCATCTCACGAAAGCTCATCGACGACTTCGCTCGGCGGATGAAAAGTATATAATATTGAATATATAACAGTAAGGGAGGTCGGTTGTAACATGAAATTTAGTGGTGTTTTTATGTGGTGCGCGGTGGCGATTATTCTGTTTTCGATGAACACGCAGGCGTTTGCGGCGGATATTCCCAATGTATACAAATACCAGCTCGGAGCCTTTGAAGTGATTCTTTTGTCCGAGGGGCAGTCCCAGGGAAGCGGCGGAACCCTCATCGGAACCGACGATGAAATGATGAAAAAATACATGCCCAGCGGGACTTACCCTACGGCGGTCAACACTTTTCTCGTTCGCACGCCGGACCGGGTAGTTCTCATCGACACAGGATTCGGGAGAGAGCTTTTCAAAAACATGAAAAGCGTCGGTGTAGAGCCAGAATTGATCGACGCTGTTTTATTGACTCACATGCACGGCGACCACATCGGCGGCTTGTTGACCGAGGAGAACAAACTCGCCTTTCCCAATGCCAAACTCTACCTGGCGCGGCAGGAGCGCGACTACTGGGCCAGCGAGGAAATCATGAAGACCTTCCCGGAAGACCGGCAGGGTGGTTTTCAGAACAGCCAAAAAGCGCTAACGGCCTATGGCAACGCCGTACAGACCTTCGACCCCCGTGGGATCGATGTCGAACCGGAGTTTCTTCTGCCCGGCATCAAAACCATCGCGGCTTTTGGTCATACGCCTGGTCACACGCTTTATATGATAGAGTCCGATGGGGTAAGGCTTCTGATTTGGGGGGACCTGACTCATGCTATGGCGATTCAGATGCCCGTGCCACAGGTGGCTATGACATACGACGTTAACCCAGAGGAAGCTGTGGCCTCACGGTTGACCGTTCTGAAATACGTCTCGGAGGAAAAAATTCCCGTGGCGGGAATGCACGTTCCCTACCCCGGCGTAGGAGAGATTACCCCCAACCCAGAAAGCGGCTACACTTTTACGGCCTCTGCCCCATAGTGATCGGCAAAAAACGTCACGACGAGCGACGAGGTTGTTGGAGAAATTGTTTTGAGACGGGAAATCCATTGTCCGGAACGGTACGATGTTGCCCTAAAGTAAAAATCATCAATATGAAAACCGTCGAAGTGTTGTCGAAGTGTTAATAAAAAACACGCGCAAGGCGTTCTTGCGAACGAAAACAACCGTAGAAGAACAAATCGCGCGTGATATGCCTGATCCGTAGCGGACAGTGAGATATCTCTTAGCCCTGTTGGCTCCAGTACTCCGCTCTCAGCATATCCGCCGAGGCCAGAGGAGCTTGAAGGTGTTGTAGGGGAACGCTGCCTCCCACCAGCAGGTCGCCGTGTCCCAGAAGGTATTGCGCCTGCCCCACTCCCTCTCCCAGAATGATCTGGCTGTTGGCTTGGCTGGTCACCTTCAACGCAACGCGTAGTTGCAGATTCGCCTTATGCCTGTTACCACCTTGGCGTCGGGGCGCTGGGTCACCAGAATCAGGTGTATCCCGGCGGCTCGGCCAGATCCACCCAGAAGACCCTGCCGTCGATGTCCAAGCCTAGGAGAAACGTGGCTTCGGATTTCGGGCGAGTCGGAGCGGCCATTTTCATCATATCGACCAAATCGACCAAACTCAGGGGTTGACGGACGCTTCGGGGCACGTCCACGCTGACATAATCGCTCTGTGCCTGAATCAGCGACGGAGAGGGTAAGGCAGAGGGTAAGGCAAGGGTGTAAACAGTTCGATTGAAATATGACTGAATCTATGTTAATATACATAATTATGAATAAATTAGAGTAGTTGTCGCTATTGCTTCGGGAGTGGACGTGTCCGCAATGCGGCGTACATCGTGACCGAGACGTGAACGCAACGATCAATTTAAGAAATTACGCCGTGAGTTCCGCGGTGTTAGCTTGTGGAGAGGAAAGCTCTGGCCATCGTCACGAGATGGTGGTGAAACTGGCCTCAGTGAAGCAGGAAGTCAGCTTTGAATCTGTTTAGACAGATTTGAATGGGTCTGACGGAACGGCAACCTGTAGGTCCTATGAAACGTGGGCCTTTAATGTTCCTTTGCCTTCCACGATCACGATGAGGCGATGCTGACGCAGCGCTTCCAGCAGTTGGGTTATGCGCTTTTGTCCTTTGCCTTGCTTTTGCCTTTTGTCTCGCGCCGTCTTCTCCTCATCCTATGGCTCCGTTTTCGGCACTGGGGAGCTCGGCGCTTTGGAGGCGTGACGTTCTCCCCAGTCTTTGTCGCACTGCGCGTCGTAGGGGCAGTCCCGGCACAAGAAAGAATCGGCCGCGACTGGAAGGGGAAGGCGCTTCTCCAGCACCTGTCGTGTTACGCGAAAAAGAGGGGGCAAGTTATTCATCATCGTTTTCACATCTGAGGCGACGACGTCGATAGGGGCTTCATCCTCCAAGTAGATCAGCTTGATGGAGGGGACGATGCTCGTCGCGACGAAGACAAGCCATGCGTAGACTAGAGTTTGCGACAGCTCCACCGTAACATCCGAGGACTCGAAACATTTGAACTCGAACAAAACCGTTTCAGTCGCGTCAGGATTGAAAAGCAGGCCGTCGTACCGGCCGCTCACCAAAAGCGTCTGTCCGTCGGGATAAAGATAGGTGGCGTACAAAGTCTTTTCAGGCTGATGGAACACCTTGCCCATGCATTTTTCAGGAGAGGCGAACAGCGAGGGAATACATGACAGAAAGTTTGCCAAGTACCCGACCCAGAGATCCGTGGCCTTCGCAAGTGCCATAATCTGTTTGTCGAGCAACTTAGCGCTGTTATTTGCCAGAAAAGGATTGAAATAATACGTGCGAACCATTTTTTCCAGCCGTTCTTTCAAGTTCAAGTCGGAAGACGCGTCCTGGAAAACTTCCGCCAACGCCGCGCGCTGAGGAGAGTCGGGGCTCGCGGCGCTCGCGTGAAAAGCGCCGGTAATGGCCTTGTGAAACAGCTTCCCGTAGCTGATGTTGCTCCCCCTAATTCCCACCGCCCAAGCGTTCTGTCGACCATTTTTCAAATAGGCCAACAATCTTGGACAACGTTGACAAAGGTGCAACTCGGTCGCCGTCGCTTTTAGGACCGTCAGAACATCCACCTCGTTCTTGTTCATTTGATTCCTCCATCCAGCTAGGAAACGCTCCAGCCAGGAAACGCTCAGTCGCTCAACAACTGTACGAAACTGCCATCACCGGACAAGTACAAAGCGAAGACGTCGTTTTGTTGCCGAATGAACTCCAACAACCCTTCATACGTCACCGCTACACTCTGGCCGGATAAACGACCGAACAAGAGATCCACTTTCATGAGATGCATGGGAACGTCGAGAAGACTTTCCCGGATTCTTCCTACCAACTCATCCACCTCGGGAGGAGAGATCGTCCTGTCGAACAAGGGGAGATTTTCATTTTTTCCCTTTTTCGTTTGGATATTTTTTCCTCTACTTTTTTCTTTACTCCAAGGATCCATCGCCATCGGGTCGAGTTCCAAAAGGTTTTTATCAAAAGCCTGTTTCAAATGCAGTGAGAATTCCTCGTTTCCGACAGTACGCTCTCCGTCAAAGGACAGGAAGGTGACATCCCCATTGTTCAGCTTGGAGCGAAGAGAGGTCAAAGCGTACCAGCTCGTCGCCTGTCCTCGGTCCAAAAAGAGCGTGATACCCTTCAATTGTTTGAATTTTCCCAGTTCATCATGCACCGTTTTCCAGCGCTCTGGACCACGAAAAACACAACGTCTGTCGCTAATGTAGTAACAAACCCTTCCGGGATACGTTTCTAAAAAAGAAACACCTCGTCTCAGAGCGGCTCTCACCGTCTGGTTGTGCTCCGCCGTGTTGACAATAAAAGCGCAGTCTTTTTTAGCGTTTTCCTCGATACACTGCCCTATCAGAGAGACAAATTTGTGATCCTTCGGACGCTTGATGCCTTCAAAGGACGCGTGATTAGTCAAGTAGGCCTCAAGAGCGTACACAAGACGTCCAGCGTCTGGAGGCCACATGTCAAAGTCGGCCGCCACTTTGTCATATTCCTCCCGATAAGCCTTGTCTAAAATTTCCGTGACAGAAGACATTGGCACGATTTCCCCTCGATGAATAACGACGTGATTGGCGAGTTCCAGAATCGTTCGTGGCGAATAACCACGTTCCAGTTTTCCCTCCAGTCGTTCGAGGAGCCACTCCACCTTGCTTTCCGCGTTTTCTGAGTATAGCGAGGTTATACGGGCCCGTATTAGGTCGCGCGCCTGTTCCAACGAACAACCTTCGAGGAAAAGCCTGTTTCCTTCAAAACGCTGCACGACGGCGTCATCTAGGCCTTCCGTTTTTATTTTGAAACGCCGTCTCCAACTGGCATCCCTCAGAAAGGCCAAAGGTAACAGGCTAAACGTGTCGTTGATGACAAAAGCGACGGCCTTGCCCCATGCGTTGATTAAAACGGAATCCTCCATACCATCGAGTTGATCGAAGCAGATGACCGTGGGCATTTTGCAGTAATCGAGAACGAGGCCCAGAGAAAGAATCAGCTCCCGCGCTTCCCACTCCAACTCACGAGGGGACATGTTGTAGCGGTCTTCCACACGCAAAAGACTGTGATGGTCGTCGTCTATGTTGCCCTGAAGCCACCTTTCGGCCGCGTGACGTCTCTCCTCGTCACGCGGATCATAATAGGCGAAAAGGGCTTTCAAAAAATCCACACGGACACCCGCCAGCAACGTCTGAAAATGTTGAATGCCTTCCGTGCTGTCGAAGTGCAAACTCCCCTTTGCCACATTGTGCTCACGGTAGATGTTCATCATCTTATTGACGATGAAATCGAATTGGCTGATCCCGTCGTTACAGCTTCGTCTCAAATTGAGAAAAATCTCTCGCCACAGTTCTCGAAACACTCTTTCAGGCGTCTCAAAAGCTCTAACGTAAACAAAAATAGCGTCGATATTACTTTGTTTGATCCGGGAGAGGATCCGCTTCAGCATATGCGTTTTGCCAGACCCGGCTTCCCCCAAAATCAAACCGGCCATAGGATTTCGGAGATGTTGCGCCTTGTTTTGCACAAGATGAAAAACTTGGTCGCACACGTCTTTATTCAAGGAATAAATGTCGGGCGACGCGTTGTCCCATGGGTTTGCCGCCGCGTTAGAAGAAAATGGGTTATTGTTCAACAGTTCTTCTCGAATATCCATGACTTCTTCTCCAATATACATGACTTCTTCTCGAATATCCATGAGTTTTTCTCGAATATCCATGATGATCCCGTCTTAAATCACTTCTTCCAGGTGATGGTTCCCATACGAAAGCCGTTTTTATCGACAAAACCATCCGCGATCTCATCCGCCGTCATGGTCGTGGTATCTCCCGCATGCAGTTGAATCGTTCCGGCGTTGCGCAGCTTCTGCAATATGGTGTCGAAAACATCACGAGACCAGCCAAGGCGCCGGCGTAACACATAGATATCCACGAAGACCTCCCCACGCTCCAACTCCCAAAAAGCCGTGTGGAACTGTTCGGCTCTTTGTTCTTCGTTTTTTGGTTCTTCTTTTGGTTCTTCTGTGTTCCGCGGCGCTTTGGCACTCACGCGGTACAGGCAGGGCAACTGGGTCTTGCTCAATTTGATCTGGACTAAACCCTTGTCCACCAAGACATTGATGGGTTCGTGTAACATATCTTTTTTGATCGGAACCTTTTTTCCAAATTGACCAACCGACTCGCCGCCTTTGATGCTCAACGCGTGCAAAACCGTCTCATCAAGCGGCTGTACCAAGCAAAGATAAAGAGACTTCCCCTTTTTTCGGATCTCAATCTTCTCCCCCAGATACGGCCCAATGTTTTTCTCTATTTCATTTGGCTTCGATTTACTATTGAGCCCCAACGCTTTTCTCAATGGCGATGGCGCGGTCAATCCGCTCAGGAGAATAAAATCCACCTTCTTGTTTCGCAAAAATTCTACCAACCGTTCTGTGATGTTCTGTTCCATCGTACATGAACCTCCTCTTTTATTCCACTTTTTTTATTCTACGGTAGGGAAAACTTCCACTAGTTATCTTTTGAGTTTGTGCGTAATCCATTGAAAAATTTTCAACCTCCCAAGCTCGAACAAAAACTCTTCGTCCGCAAAACCCTTGCGTCGGGCACTCTGCGTCTATGGTATCATGAAGAGATAATAATATTTTCGGATCATAGGAGAAGGTGGTAGACGTGTCCGTCATAGCGGTCGTCGGGTCGTTGAATATGGATCTGGTCATTTGTGCGCCTCGTCAGCCGCTTTTGGGGGAAACTCTCATGGGGCGCTCGTTCGGGACCACAGGAGGAGGTAAGGGGTCCAATCAGGCTTTAGCTTGTTCCAGGCTGGGAGCAGAGTCCCATATGATTGGCTGTGTCGGAGACGATGATTTTGGCGTGAGATTGCGCAGCACCCTCATGGAAGGGAAAGTCGATTGTAGCCATCTGGAGGTATCGAGAGAAGCGGGGACCGGCGTGGCGGTCATTACGGTGACCGACGCGGGGGATAATACGATCGTCCTGGCGACGGGGGCCAATGCCCTCGTCAACGAGAAGACCATCGAACGCGCCTCCGACACTTTCAAAAAGGCCGACGCGGCGCTTTTCCAGTTAGAAATTCCCGTCGCGGCGGTGATGGCGGGGTTGGCCTTTGCCCGAAAAACGGGGTGTAAAACAGTCCTCACCCCAGCCCCAGCCACGGACCTTCCGCCCTCGCTCTGGCCGATGGTCGATTATCTTGTGTTAAACGAAACGGAACTCGCTTTTTACGCCTCGAAGGCAGAGGGAATGGGGGACAGCGCCAACACGGCCGATGCCGCGAGACGCCTGGTGAAGGCGGGCACAAAGGGAGTTGTTGTAGCCCGCGGCGCTCAGGGAGGGCTAGTCGTGACGAAGGACAGAACTTTTGCCTACGCGCCGTTCAAAGTGGACGCTCTAGATTCCACCGGGGCTGGCGACGCGTTTTGCGCTGGGATGATCGTGGGGCTGTCAGAAGGAATGTCCTTCGAACAAGCAGCGCGCTTCGCCTCCGCGTCCGGAGCTTTGGCTTGCACTCGATTCGGTGCTCACCCCTCTCTGCCTTGGCGGCACGAGGTGGAGGCGTTGCTCGAACGAAGCCCTGACTGGAAATAGCACTAATGGGGCGCGTGTTCGTTTTTGTGAGGGGAGCTAAAAATGGCTGACATTCAAAATTTGGAGTTCAAAAACATGCTGCCGGGTCAGGGGGAGGCGGTATGCGATCTGGTACGGCAGGTCCTGGACAAACAAGTCCTGGACAAACAAGAGGAAAAAGACTTTACCCCCTTGGGACGGGTGGCTCTGGATCGCTATGCCTCGCCGGAGGCGTTGGAGCACAGGGGCAGCTTGGGGTATGTTCACGAGCTGGCCTACGTGTCAGAGGTTTTGGTTGGAATGATCGAGCTGAGAGGGCCAGACCGGATTTCCATGCTCTATATCCACCCCAACTACGCTAATAAAGGCTTGGGCTCGCGGTTGGTCACCCGGGCGGTGGCGCGTTGCGCGGCGATCGCGCCGAAAACGAGGTACATGACCGTTTACGCTACCGATAGCGCGGCGAATTTTTACGAGAGGGCCGGATTTGTCCGCAGCGGGGCACGAAAAGAAAGTAACGGGGTATTCTCCATTCCCTACAGACTCGATGTGAAGGTCAAGGGCAAAGCCGTGCCCGCAAAGCTCTATGGCAGCCCGGTGGAGCTTTTTGTCTTCACGGGCACGGGGAATAGCCTCTTGATCGCCCAGACCGTGGCGGAGACACTGAGACAGGAAGGAAAGCCGGTTCATCTGCGTAGTATGGATACGCCCTGTCCCGACATCTTGCACGAGGAATCCGCCGTGGGGCTGGCTTTCCCCGTCGCTTGCTTTTCCACGTACCCGACGGTGTGGCGTTTCGTGGAGTCCATGCCGATGGGCGCGGGCCGCGAGGTCTTCATGCTGGGCACGTGCGGGGGAGCTGCGGTGGGTATGCAGGGTCCTCTGCGCAAGTCTCTCCTAAAAAAAGGTTATAAGCCTGTAGCGGCCGGAATTTTTGTCATGCCGGGAAACTACAACAACAAGACTCTGTTGCTCGAAAAGAACACCGCTCGCATCGAAAAAGCTACACTAGAAGCTCGCTCCTTCGCCTACGACCTTTTGAAAGGCGGAAGGAGATGGGGCGAGGGTATTCCTCTTGTCTCTTCCCTGGGCTACAACTTGGGTCAGACGCGAAAGCCCTGGGATTTTTTCTACAAAATTTTCCCCATCGCGGCGGATTTTGCCAAATGCATTCGGTGCAGACGTTGCATCGACGAGTGTCCTGCAAAAGCCATCCTAATGGAGGATTCGGGACCGGTCATCAATCCCAAAGTTTGTGAGTCGTGCCAGCGTTGCGTGGGTTTTTGCCCTACCGGCGCCATGCACGTTCCCGGCAAGCCCGCCGAGCCCTACAGAGCCATGAGCTACGAGGATTTCAAGGCAGCGTTCAGGTAAAAAGGCAGCGTTCAGGTAAAAAGTAAAAAACCGTTCGAGTCCTGTGAAGAGAAAGCCAGTCAGGGTCCGAACGGTTAATTTTAACTTTTTCCTTAAACTCTTTTTGAAGAGGCGTTTGATTTTTGATTAAAAGAGGCGTTTGGTTTTTGATTAAAGAGGTGTTTGGGGTTTCAATCCCTTCCAGGCCATGAGCCACGAGAGAGCGACAAGGGTTTTCGCGTCCCTTACCCTGCCCTCCGCCAAAAGAGCGGGGATTTCCTCATAGCAAACCTCCACCATTTGGACATCCTCGTCGTCATCTTGAGGCAAGCTGGAAGCCCGCAGATCTGTGGCGAGGAAAAGCGTCAGCTCCTCCGTACAATAGCCTGGGGAGACGTAAAAATGCCCTATTTCCCGCAAATCGCTGGGGAAATACCCCAGTTCTTCCTGCATCTCGCGAGCAGCAGCCTCTTTCAGGTCTTCGCCCTCCTCCGCGAGACCCGCGCAGACCTCCAACATCTCCTCCCCGACCCCATAACGGAACTGGCGAACCAGGAGCGCGCCGTCTTTCGTCAAAGCTAGAACACACACGGCCGGACCGTGTTCTACCACTTCGCGTTTCGTTTTGCGCCCGCTGGGCATCTCCACCTCATCGACCCGCAGGCTCAAAATATGCCCTGCATAAACCTTACGGCTCGTAAGCACCCGTTCCATCGTAGTTCGTTTCATCGTTTGTTTTGTTGTTCGTTTCGTTGTTCGTTTCGCGGATTAGCTTAAGGTAGGGGGCTTTGCTTGAAAATCGAGTAACCCTCGTCGAAAGCCTGAACGTTCATGTCCGCGATCTTTCCCGCGGGGAAATGGTCGCGGATCGCCTTACGGATCGAGTCCGACGACGCGACTTTTTCTAAATCCAAAACGCGCCCCACGCAGCCCAGAGCCACCATGTTAGTGACAATTTCCCTGCCCAGCTTCTCGCGCGCGGTACGTACGATGGGCAAGGTGTAGACCCTGGCGTCGATATTGCGCATCTCCTCCATGCTTCCGCCTCCGTAGGTCGTGTTCATTCCGGGTAGGTCCATGACGAAAAAGTCGTCATACACAATCCGACCCCCAGGGGTTGTATCGGACGAAAATTCCTCCGCCGCGGCCTGGGTTAAGATCACCTGGAGGTTCGGGGCCATCACCTTGGGATAGTCTATGAGGTTCCGGGAGACAACCACTTCGGCTTTCGATTTGCCGCCCCGGGCTTCCGGGCCGTAGGCCTGAGACTGGACCACGTAGAGCCCCTCTTCGTAATGGGTGATGGCCTGTCCGATCAATTCTGTGGCGAGGATCACCCCTTGGCCGCCAGAGCCCGCGATGCGAATCTCGAATCTTTCGTTCGCCATTGTCCCCTACTCCTTTCGAGCGTTTTCTATGACTTTGCCGTATTGCTCCGTGTACTCCGGCACGTTTTTGTCCACGAACTCACCGCACAGGATCTTGCCCACGAGTTCATCAGGAGACATGGTTTGGGCCTTAGCCAAGGAAACAGAGGCTTCTTTGAAAAAGTTGTAGTTATCCATCGGCAGTCGGCGGTCATTTTTACGCCCGAACTGGGTGTGGCAGTGGGTGACAACCTCCACTACCGCAAATCCCTTTTTTTGGATGCCGTTCATAATGAAAGTCTCCGCTTGCTTGGGGTTGGCGATGGTGGTTCGCGCCACGTAGGACGCCCCTGCCCCCTCCGCCAGCTTGCAGATATCGAAGGGAGGGTCGATGGCCCCATAAGGTGTCGTCGAAGCCCACGCTCCCACGGGTGTCGTGGGACTAGCCTGGCCACCGGTCATGCCGTAGATATTGTTATTCATGATGATCGCCGTAATGTCGATGTTGCGCCGGCAGGCGTGTATGAAATGGTTGCCTCCGATGGCGGAGCAGTCACCATCACCCATGACATCCACCACCGTGAGCTCCGGCCTGTGCATTTTAATGCCCGTGGAGAAAGCCAAAGAACGCCCGTGGGTGGAGTGGAGTGTACAGGCGTTGATGTATCCTGCCATACGGCTGGAACAACCGATTCCCGACGCGACCACCGTCTGGGTCTTGTCTTTTTTCAACGCTACCAGCGCCCGGATAAGGGCGTGCATAATAACGCCGTGACCACACCCCGGACACCAGATATGCGGCATGAACCGCGTTCGGATCCAGCTCAGAACTTCTGTGCTCGGCATATCACGCCACCTCCTCGATAACCCGCCGGATCTCCGAAGGCTTGAAAAGCTCCCCGTTCACCAGGCTCATTTTACGGACATCGCTCCTACCCTTGAAAATGCGCTCCACCTCCAACACCATCTGCCCACAGTTCAGTTCGGGGACCAATATGGTCTTGGCGCCCAAGGCCAATTTTCTCAGCTCTTCCTCTGGGAAGGGCCAGAGGGTGATGGGCCGGAAGAACCCCGCCGTGAGCCCCATTGATCGGGCGTCCCGGACGGCCCGCAGTGCCGAGCGGCCGACGCTACCGTAGGCCACCACCACCACGTTGGCCCCGTCCATGTACTCCGCTTCGTACTCGACGATATCTTTTCGGGATCGTTCGACTTTGTTCATGAGGCGTAGCATTTTCTTCGCGATCTCCGGGGAGTTGTTGGTGGGAAAACCCCAGTCGTTGCTGGTCAATCCCGTCACGTGCCAGGAATAGCCGTCGCCGAAAGAGGCCATAGGGGGAATCTCGGTCATGGGGTCCGCCTCATAGGGCGTGAAGCGGTTGGGTGGCACGGTGGGTCGAATCCGGTTGACGATTTTCACCTTGTTCGGATCCTGTTTTGTCACTTTTTCCCTCATGTGGCCGACGACCTCGTCGGAAAGAATCAGGACGGGCTGACGGAACCGCTCGGCCATATTGAAGGCTTTAATGGCCAAATCATAACACTCCTGTACGGAAGAGGGCGAATAACAGATCGTCGCGTGGTCGCCGTGAGTTCCCCAACGAGCTTGCATCACGTCCTGTTGTGCCGTTTTCGTGGGAAGCCCCGTGGAAGGACCACCACGCATGACGTCCACCACAACGATGGGAATCTCCGCGATGTAAGCCAGTCCCAAGTTTTCCTGCTTCAACGAAAATCCAGGCCCCGAAGTGGCGGTAAGAGCCTTGGCCCCCGCGATAGACGCCCCGATAATCGAGGCGATTCCCCCGATCTCATCCTCCATCTGGATGAACTTGCCGCCAATTTTGGGCAGTTCCTCCGCCATGACCTCTGCGATTTCCGTGGATGGCGTTATCGGATACCCTCCAAAAAAATTGCACCCGGCCAGGAGGGCGCCGTGCGCCAAGGCCGTGTTCCCCTGCCAAAAGGCCACATTAGACATTCTGTTCGTCCTCCTTGATCGTGATCGCGAAGTCGGGGCATATGTTCTCACATTGTCTGCACCCGATACAATCACTTTCTCGCGCTGGAGTGGACTTCATACGGTCGCTCAACTCCAGAACGGACTTAGGGCACACCCCAATGCATAAAGAACATCCTTTACACCACGCACTATTGACCCCCACTTTAAATTTTTTTGCCAACAGCCGTACACCCCCTTAACGGTCTTTATATCTTCTGTATTTTCCCCTCAATTCGCTTTCAGCGCAATCGTATGTTTTCACGGTATTTACAAAAAACATTAAAAGAAGACAGTACACAGTCGGAGCGGGAAGAGCCTCGTTCAAAAAGCAACTTTACCCACGTCTTGGAGGGATCGTCGTACAAAAAGAGAATCGCTTGTGCTCATATCGAGGATTTTGAGACCGTTGACTTTGTGTCCCAGGTGGTCGATTTGCAAGAGAACCTGGGGACGTAATAGATCGTCACCTCGCGCGCCAACCACCACTCCTAGACTTCCATCCGAAAGCTCCACCCCCATTCCCGGCGGATAAAGGCCGATCGAAACCAAAAGCGCGCGCACTATAAAGGGATCGAAATGTGACTCCATGCTGCCGATCATAAGGGAAACCGCGCTCCGGCTCTCCATGGGTTCTTTGTAAATCCGTTTCGCCGTAAGCGCGTCAAAAACATCCGCCACGGCCGCTATTCTCGCCTCTATGTCAATTCGTTTTTTTAACAGGGCGTCAGGGTAACCGTCCCCACCGTAGCGTTCATGATGCCCGCGAATCACCGCTAAAATCCGACGGTCGGAAACACCGTTTTGAATGGCCGTTTTCTCTCCGTAAATGGTGTGTTTTTTCATTATCTCGAATTCCTGATCCGTCAGGTGACCCGGCTTGTTCAAAATTTGCTGAGGAATAAGTGCCTTTCCCAAGTCGTGGAGGAGCCCTCCAACGGACAAACATTCCACGACCTCCGATTGCTCCGGAAAAAGCCGGCTAGCAAGAAACCCTCCCAAAAGTGCTACATTCAAGGAGTGCACATAGGTATACTCATCCCAACGGCGCACTCGCCCCAGGCACAACATCACTTGTGGCGCCTGAGCGATCTCCTGAGCGAGGATCCGCCCCTGCATAATAAGATGAGAAATATCTTCTGGGTCACACACACCCTTGGCAATACGGCCATAAACCTGTGCTACTTGTTCAATCGTTTGCTTGGCCAACTCTGGATCAACAGTGGATACGTTGATTTCTGAGCTTTTCAAGATCTCTTCGAGATCATGTATGTCCAGAACATTCTGAAGGGTGATTAGGATTGAGAAAATTCCCCAGCCGCGCAAAATTTTTTCCAAATTGTGAGCGGAGGCGGCCAAAGAACTCAGTTCCGTACCGTAAGGTAAAAGAATGGACCCGCTTGAAGAAAGCACATCCTCCGCTACTCGGGCGGTGCTCTGGGTATATTCGCTTAACTCACCTATAGAGATGCGTCTTTTTAGAGGTCGCTGAACGGCTTCATCTTCAGAGGGCATCCCTTTTTCGATCCTTTCAGCGTACTAATACCTACTTATAACTAGTAGGTAGGTTTCGCATAGTATTTCTTCAAGTACAAAGCCCAAAAAAAGCTAAATCTTACAAAGCTCGTAGAAATATTCTAAAATATTCTACAAGCATCGTTTATGTGTGACTTTCATGTGGCCGGTCTCTCCCCCGGCGATCTTTTGTGTATTTTCGCCAAGTTCCTTCAGTTTTTCTAGGGTATTTTATGAAGTTTATATTTAATGCCTTCCTCGTAACCGCCGTCGATCTTGCCCATGATGGATGGTCGGGGAAACTCGCCGCGCCTCAAAAAGCGCTCGGTGGTCAAAAACGCCTTCCCCAATTCGTTCAAGGAGAGTTTCAGGAAAAAATGGGCGATTTCCCCCGCTTCAATGACCCAAGGGCGTATGAGAGCGGAATCGGCGGAGAAGCCCTCTTCTCGTCCCGTTGCCACGGCTTTTTCTCGGTAAAACTCCTCGTCCACGGATAAATTGGCCCAGGGAAAAAGCGCGGGCAACCGCATCGTATAAGGCATGTCCGCGTCTGTTTGAAACGTCCAATCATAGACAGCCTCGCGAGTTCCGTCCACGTTGCAGACGCAAAGCCTCAATGCTCCTCTTGTGGAGGGTCTATTGATCCACTCGTCCAGTTCGAGGGTCACGTCTCTGCCTGCCTCCACAAGCTCCATCCAAGGTCGGTCAAGAGCCAGACGGGACAGGTAGGGACTATAACAGGGCAAAGCTGATATTGCGGGCACAGCCTCGGGGCCGTACACCTGGTCACTGGGGATCACCAATTCCCACTTTGGGCCATCGACCTCGATCGTATCCGCGCTGGCAAATTCCCACAAAATACGATCATTCTTGCGATCATAGATCATCACGAGAACGGGAATAGTATGTTGAAGCCAATAAGCCAGGTGTGACATCTCCCCTCGGCAGACATATCCCCGCGCGCCTCGTTCCATCCACGCGCTTTCATCTGAACGTATCTGAAGGCCGATCGACTTTCCCATCTTGGGGAAGTCCTCCGTAATCTCCAAGTGCGCGTTCAAACCGGTATCTCCGCTCCTCTGTTCTCGGAATATCAGACCCGGCAATTGCGCGGATACTCGGCTTGCCGCATAGACGCCAATGCGTTCAGCCATCTCATTCAAAAAAAATCACCTCTCACTCTCGCGATATATGATCTTTTGCATTATAACATAACTCATTAACTCATTTTAATCTAAAATACAATTCTTTACGCTTTTCCTGATGCGTTTATTCCGCACAGGGAAGCCAGAGGTTGACAAAACGGATATCGAGAGATAGAATTTCACAAGATTGATTTAGATAGTATTCTAGTGCGCTATCTAGTGCGTTATCTAGTATGTTATTGAAAAGTGTGCTAAAGTGTGCTATTAAAGTGTGCTATTGAATTGAAAGGAGGTAATCTGTAGAATGAGTAGGTTATTTATATATAGTTATGCTAGCCTTGTCCTCGTCGTTATTATCGAGTTACTTATTCGCGGGTCCTCTGTTGGGGTGGTCGGCGTTTAGGTGCCGTGATTCGAAAGAAAACTCCAGACCGGGACCCGAAAAGGGCCCGGTTTTTTTATTATGAGCAAATCTGAATAAAAAACTGTAATGAAGAAACCTGACATGAAGAAACCTGAATGGAGGAAACGGCAATGAGGTGTACTTTCAGCGTTGTGACGCAGGATGCCCCAGGAGTGTTAATGAGGATCGCGAGTCTGTTCTATCGGCGAAACTACAACATCGAGAGCCTGAGCGTCAGTCAGACGGATCAGACGGGATTCTCGCGTTTTACGATCATGATCGACGCGGACGAATGGGCCCACGAACAGGTCGAAAAACATCTTTCCAAACTCGTGGAGGTGATTTCCGTGGAAAACCTGAGCCACAGAGGCCGTTTCGTCGAACGGTGGTTCTCGCTGATTAAGGTCAGAGCCACGCTAGAGACACGACCCCACATTCTCCAGATAGCCGATGTTTTTAGATGCCGCGTCGTCGATTTCGGCACAGACGCTTTAACGTTCGAGGTCACGGGCGACGAAGCGAAAATTCAGGCGTGCACGGAGGCATTCCGCACTTATGGTATTATCGAAACGGCTGGCTCTGGCTCCGTGGCGCTAGGACGCGCCGAACTCCGGACCGAGGGAGCCTTCGAGCGCCAACCCCAAGAATCCTACCCGCATGCAGTCAATGCGTAATTCATGAGAGGAGAGTCAAAATGGCAAAAGTGTACTACGACAGAGATGCGAATCTGAAGGTTCTTGGAGGTAAGACCGTGGCGATTCTGGGCTACGGTAGCCAAGGGCACGCTCATGCCCTCAATTTGAAGGACAGCGGAGTTTCGGTTGTCATCGGGTTGCACGAGGGCAGTAAATCTCGTGAAACAGCCCGCAAAGACGGTTTCGAGGTTTATTCTGTGGCGGAGGCCGCCTCTCGCGCGGACATCGTCATGTTCCTGATCCCGGACCATCTTCAGGCGGATGTCTACAATCGACTTGTGGCGCCCAACATGAAGGAAGACGCCGCGCTGGCTTTCGCCCACGGTTTCGCCGTCCACTTCGGCCAAGTGACTCCGTCCCAAAAACACGACGTTTTCATGGTGGCCCCCAAGGGACCGGGGCATATCGTCCGTCGCATGTACACAGAGGGCAAGGGAGTTCCCGCTCTGGTCGCCGTTCATCAGAACGCGTCGGGAAAAGCTATGGAAATTGCCCTCGCCTATGGATCGGGCATCGGCGCGGGCAGAGCCGGTATCTTAGAAACCACCTTCCGCGAGGAAACGGAATCCGACCTCTTCGGCGAACAGGCCGTCTTATGTGGCGGCTTGTCGGAACTGATCAAGGCCGGTTTCGAGACGCTGGTGGAGGCGGGATACCAACCGGAAATCGCGTACTTCGAGTGCCTGCACGAGATGAAATTGATCGTCGATTTGGTCTTCGAGGGAGGACTTTCGTGGATGCGTTATTCCGTCAGCGACACCGCCAAATACGGAGACAGCGTATCGGGCAAGCGCGTCATCGACGAACGCACGCGCGAGACCATGAAGAAGCTGTTGAGTGAGATCCAAGACGGCACCTTCGCGAAAAACTGGATTCTGGAAAACATGGCGGGTCGTCCTGGGATGAAGAAATGGGTCGCCAACGAGCGTAGCCAGTTGATCGAACGGGTGGGCAAGGACCTGCGCGGAATGATGCCCTGGCTTGGAGAGAAAGAAGCTCCGGAGTATTAGAGGAGAAGTCGAAGTGGAACTGACCGGCGCTCAGATCATGGTCAAATCGCTGGAGGACGAAGGGGTTAAAACCGTTTTCGGCCTGCCAGGTGGTACTGTGATTCCTCTTTATGACGCAATTTACGATTCGTCCCTGGAGCATATTCTCGTGCGTCACGAGCAGGCGGCCGCCCACGCGGCGGACGGGTTCTCGCGGGTGGGCGAGGAGGTTGGCGTTTGCATCGCCACCTCAGGTCCCGGGGCGACAAATTTGGTGACGGGTTTAGCCACCGCGCACAGAGACTCGTCGCCAATGGTGGCCATAACGGGGCAAGTCGCCACGGGTTCCATTGGAACGGACTCGTTTCAAGAAGCGCATATGATGGGTATTTCCCTGTCCATCGTGAAACACAGTATGCAGGTCAGGCGGGCGGAGGATATTCCTCGTATGGTGCAAGACGCGTTTTTCATTGCCTCCACGGGACGCCCCGGTCCCGTCGTCGTGGACCTGCCAGTAGACATTCAGAAAGCTCCAGCGGAGTATCGGCGCCCCTCTAATCCAGGGGGCGGTTATCCCGGATACTCCGCCAACCCGCCGGAGGATCTGACGCGATTCGAGGAGGCGGTGAAGCTGATACGTCACGCGGAACGGCCCCTAGTCATCGCTGGCAACGGGGTGAACCTCTCGTGGGCCTTCGAATCCCTACGGTTGTTTTGCGAAAAGTTGGAGATGCCGGGCGCGACGTCTCTTTTGGGCAAAGGAGTGTTTTCCAGCGACCACCCCAATTTCATCGGGATGGTGGGGATGCATGGCAACGCCGCGGTGAATCGGGCCGTCATGGCGGCGGACCTAATTATCGCCGTGGGCACGCGTTTCAGCGACCGCAGCACGGGCAAAAGCGAGGATTTCGCGCGATCCGCTCGCGTTCTCCACATCGACATCGACAACTCCGAAATTGGCAAAAACGTCAACGCTGACGTTTGGCTGCTCGGGGAAACGGGCAAAATCCTCGACCTGTTGGCTCAGGAAGCTGGAGGCCACAATATCACCTCCCGACGAACGTGGATGGAAAAAATTCGCAAGATGGAGACCGAAGAACCTCAGGAGCGTTCCTCTGGAGATGAAAAAATCCACCCCTGGCAGATTTTGGAGGCTCTCGACAAGATGACGAAGGGTGAGTTAATTCTCACCACGGAGGTCGGTCAACATCAGATGTGGGCGGCGCAATATCATAAAGCGCTTTATCCGAGGCGATTCGTGACCTCCGGAGGTTTGGGGACCATGGGATTTGGTATCCCGGCTTCTATGGGAGCGCACTTTGCGCGCCCTGACCTGCCCGTGGTGTGCGTCGCGGGGGATGGCAGCGCGATGATGAACATTCAAGAGCTGGACACTTACGCGCGGTATAATCTGCCCGTCAAGGTGCTGCTCTTCGACAACAGTTGTCTGGGAATGGTGAGGCAGTGGCAGCAATTGTTTTACGGCTGCCGTTATTCGCATACCCTTTACCAGCGCCATCCGGATTTTGTGAAAATAGCGGAGGGCATGGGTGTTGAGGCTTTTTCCGTCGATTCGCCCGAAAAAATCGAAAGCGCGATAGAACGGGCTCTTGAAATCCCAGGGCCGGTGCTGGTACATTTCCCCATCCCACAGTTGGAGAACGTGTTTCCCATCGTCCCCGCTGGAGAGTCGCTTTCCCAGATGTTGCTGAATTGAGTTTGAAATTAAAAGAAAGCGAGATGCCGCTGTGTTGTTTTTTAAAAATCGATCTGACAGATACGACGCCTTCGCCAAATTCGAGAAGGCTCTGAGTCTGCCCGGGGGAAGAGAAGACGAGGCTTTCGCGCTCATCACCGCCGCCGCGTCGGAGGTCGTAACCGAGGCTGAGCGTTATTCCCTAAAGGGAGATCTCTGGGAAGCCTTTTTCGCGTTGCTTCTGGCCGAGGACGAGAACCCTCTGGGCTGGACCTCGGAATTGGGTGACGCCCCCTTGGGGTCTTTAGTCAACATCGCTTCGGAAGAGCTGTGGTGTCTCCACGGGACGGTGGCTGCTTTGCGGGCTTTGATCCGCCAAAACGAACAGTTCCGGCATTTGCGTTCATTGGAGGATTACATCCCCTCGAAAGGGGGGATTCCTTTTCTTCAGCCCGCAGGAGTCCGTGATGAGGCTCTTTCCGCTCTTTTTCGTCTATCGGCCGCCTTCAAGGAGGCCGGTAGCCCGGAAGAAATGTACAACGCGCTGGTCTTTTTTTACCGATCCTGTGGTTCAGGGCTCTACGCGCTGAATAGGGCGTTTCGTTGGTCGCGAGAGAGGGGTTTGACGCCAGTGAAGGACTTGGATCCTTTGGCTTTGATATCTCTTGTCGGCTACGAGGCTCAAAAAAAAGAACTACTGGACAACACCGAACTCTTTTTGAGCGGCAGAGCTGCCAACAACGTGTTGCTCTTTGGCGACAGTGGAACGGGCAAGTCCTCCTCCGTCCGGGCGCTTTTGAACGAGCCGGGGTTCGTGGGACGGGGTCTGCGCGTGATTGAGGTGCACAAGGATCAGTTCACCGATATCCCAGAGATACTGGACGCGGTGCGGTTTCGTAACTATCGATTTGTCATTTTCATGGACGACCTGTCTTTCGAAGAATTCGAGACGGATTACAAGCACTTGAAGGCCATCATCGAGGGGGGTATTGAGCCCAAGCCGGAAAACGCCGTGATCTACGCCACCTCCAACAGACGGAACATCGTCCGGGAGATCTGGACTGACCGCAAGAAATCCAGCGACGACGTGCACGGAGGGGACACCATGCAGGAAAAACTCTCTCTGGCGGATAGGTTTGGTATCACCATCTGGTACGGATCGGTAGGTAAAAAAGAGTATATGGAGATAGTCCGCGCGCTGACAGAAGAGTCCGGCTTGTCGATGGACAGCGCGGAACTGGAAAAACTGGCTATGCGCTGGGAACTAGAGAAAGGAAGTTTCACGGGCAGAACAGCTCGTCAGTTCGTCCAGCGCCTGCTGATCGGAAACGTGGAGCTGCAACGCTAGTCCGGCTGGTTCGACTGATTCGACTGGGAAGCCGTGGCGCCTCTCACCAGCATCGAGGCTCTGCTCACTAAATAGCCGGAAGTACGGTGGATGGGCGACAGTTCAGTCGTCATCCACCGTATTCACCGTTTTTGCTAGTGGTCAATTTTTCTTGAGGGTCTTTTGGAACTGCTTCAGAGCCTTTTTACCGCCAAACATTCGGTTCAACTTCTCCTGTTCGCGCTGGCGAGAGTTTAGCCCCTCGTAGTTCACCTCACGTTCGAGCTTCAGGTAATTCTCGAAGCGCTTTTCGGAAAGAGAACCGTCCTTGATTGCCCTGCGAACCGCACAACCGGGTTCTTTCGTATGGCTGCAGTTGTTGAATCTGCACTGCATGGCGAGTTCTTCAATATCCACAAACGTTTTTGAAACATCGCCCGAATAGAGCGACAACTCGCGCATACCAGGCGTGTCTATGACGACGCCGCCGCTTGGAAGCAACAGTAGTTGTCTGTGAGTCGTGGTGTGCCTGCCCTTGTCATCGTTTTCCCGTATGGCTTGAGTAGCAAGCAATTCCTCGCCAAGGAGCCGGTTTATTATCGTGGACTTGCCCACGCCGGATGAACCAATGAACGCGACTGTTTTTCCCGTGCCTATCATAGCGTTGACCTCTTCAAAACCATCACCATTTTCGGACGAACAGACAATCACTGGAACACCTGCGCTTACCGTTTCAACTTCTACGAGTCTGCTGGGCAAATCCTCGCATAAGTCTGACTTCGTGAGGACGATGACCGGCAAGGCCATACTATCCCAAGCGACAGTCAAGTAACGTTCCAATCGCCGTGGGTTGAAATCGGCGTTCAGCGACATAGAAATGAAAACGGTGTCGATATTCGCCGCCACAATCTGCACGTTATTGCCTGTCCCGGCCGCCTGTCTTGCGAATACGCTTTTGCGCCGCAGGATATGATGGATGACGGCGTTCACATTGGTGCCGGCGTCGTCGAGCATGACCCAATCTCCGACAGCTGGAAAATCTGAAGCAATGTCGGATGCATACCGCAGCTTACCTGAAACAACGGTGGCGCGTTCGCCTTGTTCGCATACCGCTTTGTACATGTCGCGGTGCTGTTCGGTTATTCTTGCGAGAACAAATCCACCATACATCGCCGCTTCCTGCTCGAAGTGATCAGAAAGACCATATTTCTTTAAGTTTGTATACATCTTTACCCTCCTAAATTGTAGTGTTTGGCCGCAATTCGGAGGAAGGCTGATTTACTGTATCAAGACTCCCTCCGAGTCTGACACAATCTCCAGTATTAATGTAATAAACATAAAAAATCTCCTCTCTAAAGTCGCGTTTGTCATTTCCTGTTCTTCTTACCATATGTTTACTTTTATGTTAAACTCCTTTTATGGCTTATCAACGCGAGATGCTGGGCGGAACACGACCGGGATATTAATGCGGTTGTAAATATTCTCAGAGTGGGAGCATCCACCCTTAAAGGAGACTTAAAGGAGAAGACGTAAGACCGGTTTCAGTCGGCTGTCTTTGTCGATCTTAGAATCCCATGACTTTAGTCGTGGGAGTATGTTAAGTTACTGCTATCTCTCGGACGTGACAAACTCCACTCCGGCGTCTTGGAGCAATCGGAGGGACGCGTCTCGATCAAAGCCTCCCACCGGCGAGGCGCAGTCCACAAGCAGCCGAACTCTTTGTTCCATCTTCCCTTGTAATGCTAACCTACGCCGGTAGGACAAAATCGACTCCCCCACGCAATGACTGAGGGCCTCGCCCGCGAACGTCACCTTCTCGAAGGAGGCGAGACGCGCAAAAAAGTTTTCATTGAACGCAGTCTCCGGGTACGCGCTGTTCACACCTTCGAAAACAGAAAACTGATCCGTATAGGGGTTTTCTCCCTTGAAGACGTAGCGAATCGGAAAGTTCGTCCTCTCGCGCCAGCCTTTGAACGCCTTCAGCAAAGGCTCTGCCACCTGGTGCCCCCAGGTGGAGACAACGCAGTGTTCCGGCCAGATCATAAGCGTAAGACCTTTAGCCTCGATGACCTCGAAGGTCCTCCTGGCAAAAGGTTCGTTCTCTAGCGCGGCGACCTTCCATTTTGACCCGAAACCCACCGGCGCGATCTGTGTAAAAGGCGCCGGGCGTTCCCCCGCTTCGTTAATCCAGAACGTCGGGTGAAAAATCGCCACGTCGTCGTGAGAATCCAGAGAGACGAAAATCGCCGATATCGCCGCCTTGTCCGCTTGGGCGATATAACTCGACAATCTCTCGATGTCGGCTTCCGCCCCCTCCACATAAAGACTTCCCCTTCGATCACAGAAGTCGTTTTGCGGATCAATGAGGACGAGCGCGTTGGCGTCCATTTTAAACTCTTACCGATTAAGCTCTTACCAATTGATGCTCAACATCTCGAAATGGGCCTGAGGATGATCGCAGGCGGGACACTTGTTGGGGGCCTCGGCGGATTCCAAAACATATCCGCAGTTGCGGCAACGCCAACGGATTTTCGTGTCCTTCTTGAAGACTTTACCCTCAGCGATGTTTTTGGCCAAGCCCAAGTAGCGCTCCTCATGGAACTTCTCCGCCACGGCGATGGCGCGCATCACGGCTGCGATTTGGGGAAAACCCTCTTCTTCCGCCGTTTTCGCGAACTCTGGATACATGATGACGTGCTCGTGGTTTTCTCCCGCCGCCGCGTCCTTGAGGTTGGTCAGAGTATTCTGTTCCGGTCCGGCGGGGAAACTGGCGGTGATTTCAATTTCACCGGGCCCCTCCATAAAGCGGAATAGGCGTTTAGCGTGTTCTTTCTCCTGATCCGCCGTCTCCGTAAAAATATATTCGATTTGTTTGAATCCCTCGTTTTTGGCCACCGATGCATAGTAGGTATAGCGGTTGCGCGCCTGTGACTCCCCAGCGAACGCCTTCATCAAGTTACCTTCTGTTTTCGTTCCTTTGACGCTTTTCATAACTTTATTACCCCCAAAAAACAAGAATTTATTGACATACTCCCACAACTAAAGTCATGGGATTCTAAGATCGACAAAGACAGCCGACTGAAACCGGTCTTACGTCTTCTCCTTACGTCTTTTCCTTTAAGAGTGGATGCCCCCACTCTGAGAATATTTACAGCCGCATTAATATCCCGGTCGTGTTCCGCCCCACATCTCGCGTTGATAAGCCATAAAAGGAGTTTAACATAAAAGTAGATATATGGCAAGAAATCAAATACAAAACAAACGCCACCGTTGGCGACGTTACGATTCTCATCCAACGGCTGAAGTCGGTGGATGAGAATCACTTTATCGTAAGATACCAAAAAGTATAACTGAAAATTTGATTTTCAGACAGGTATAATTACTCTTCATCCGTTATAATAGCCCAGTTTGAGCTGTTATATGGGGAGATTATATAGGAAAGTGATATAGGAAAGTGATATAGGAAAGAAGGCATGGTGTTCGCTGTGGATATTTTGTCTCAGTGGATGTTTTGTCTTAATTATTGTGGTACGCCGGGCGAAAACTGGAGGAGTGGAGTATATGAAACTGGTAGTCATCGGTTCGGGATATGTGGGCCTAGTCACGGGGACGTGTCTGGCGCGGTTCGGAAACAACGTGGTCTGCGTGGATACGGACGAAAATAAGGTCGAAACCCTGCGCAAAGGAGAGATCCCCTTTTACGAACCCGGTCTTTCGGACATGATGGTCCGCAACATGGCGGAGGGACGCCTTGAGTTCTCGTCAGATCTTTCCTGGGCTTTGGAAAACGCGGAGGCCTGTTTCATCACCGTGGGAACTCCCTCGGCCTCGGATGGAAGCGCGGATCTTCGCTACGTGGAGACCGCGTCCCGCGATATTGGCCGCGTCATGAAAGGTCCTCTTCTGGTGGTGGTCAAGTCTACCGTGCCTGTGGGAACCAACGACAAAGTCAAAGCGTGGGCCTCCGAGGAACTGGACAAACGGTCCACCGATCTCTCGTTGAGCATGGCGTCGAATCCTGAGTTTCTGCGCGAAGGCGCGGCGGTCCGTGATTTTGTGGAACCCGACCGAGTCGTGGTAGGCACGGAATCCCTCGACGCCACAGAGCGGATGAAGGAAATTTACTCTTTTGTGGAGCCCGAAAAGATCCTCTACATGGATATTGCCTCAGCGGAAATGGCGAAATACGCCTCCAACGCCATGCTGGCCACACGTATCTCCTTTATGAACGAAATGGCGAACATTTGCGAGCGTGTGAACGCCAACGTAGACAGTGTCCGCCAAGCTATGGCCATGGATACGCGCATCGGTAACAAGTTTCTGTACGCGGGCTGTGGTTACGGCGGATCCTGCTTCCCCAAAGACGTTCGGGCGATTCGCGACTTCGCCGCGTCCTCCGGGTATATTTCCCAGATCCTGACCGCCGTGGACGAGGTCAACGTTCGTCAAAAAGAGGTATTGTACGAAAAGCTAACCTCCCATTTCGCGGGAGGAATCGAGGGGCGCACCATGGCCCTCTGGGGACTGGCTTTCAAACCCAAGACCTCCGATACCCGGGAGGCTCCAGCTCATACCTTGATCCGCCGGTTGCTGGATCAGGGCGCACGGGTTCAGGCTCACGACCCCCGCGCCATCGAGGAAACGCGGGCGATCTTGGGTGAGCGTCAGGGGCTTCTTTATGTACATGACCCCTACGACGCCGTCAACGGGGCTGACGCGTTGGTGGTGGTAACGGAGTGGGACGTTTACAAACAGCCCGATTTCGACCGAATTGGACGACTCCTGAAGGAGCCGGTGGTGGTGGACGGCCGTAACCTCTATTCTCTGCCCGAGATGAAGAGAAGGAATTTCGATTACTACTCCATCGGACGGCCCGTCGTCCGACGGAGCTAAACTAAAAACTCATGTCGAACCTTCCAGAGCGAGCCCTCGATCTGTTACGCTTCGGTCGCGTGAAAGAACTGGGCGTGGCGATACTAGGTGACGTGGTTCTGGACCGCTATCTAGCGGGTTCCACTACACGAGTCTCTCGGGAGGCCCCCATTCCCGTTGTGGTCTGCGAAGAGGAGACGGACAATCTGGGAGGGGCGGGCAATGTAGCTATGAACTTGAGAGGACTGGGATGCCGCGTTTTCCTGGGAGGGGCGGTGGGACGAGACGAAGGAGCCGCGCGAATCCGCGACCACTTGAAGGAGGGAGGGATTCAATCCCGGCTTTTTGAGCGAGATTCCCCCACCTTGACCAAAGCTCGCCTAATCTGCGGTGGTCAACAGGTGGCGCGTTTCGACCACGAGAGACCCGACCCCCTCGACGATCACATGGTGGAGGAGGCGGTGTTCTGGCTCCAGAGCCTTCTGGAAGAAAACGCTGTACAAGTCCTCATTCTGTCCGATTACGGGTTGGGATTTTGCACGCCTCAGCTTTCCGCCGCGGCGATACGCTCGGCTCGGAGCCGAAATATTCCGGTGCTCGTCGACCCGCGGAGCGATGATTGGAGCAAGTACCGAGGCGCTACTGTTGTTACACCCAATCTGTCGGAGCTGGCCACCGTCTGTGGTCCTGTTCCCAATGAAAATATGGCCGTCGCCCGGGCTGGGGAAAACATCCGACGAAAAACGGCTCTGGACTGGCTTTTGGTCACCCGATCTTCTCAGGGCATGACACTGATCGGCGAAACCGGAGTGATCCACGTACCAGCGCGACCCGTAGAGGTTTTCGACGTCAGCGGCGCGGGGGATACGGTCATCGCTTGTGTCGCGGCTGGAGCGGCGGGTGGACTGACCATGGATGAGGCGGTACGATTTTCCAACGAGGCCGCTCAGATCGTCGTCACCAAAGCAGGAACCTATCCTATCGCCGCGACCGACTTGCTCGCCGCGCCAAGAAGCAAAATTTTTTGTGAGTCCCGTGAGTTCGCAGCCGAAATTTGTCGAAAGTGGAAAAAAGAGGGCAAACGGGTGGTCTTTACCAACGGTTGTTTCGACATCCTCCACGCCGGACATGTGGAGAGCTTGGAGCGCGCTCGAGAACTGGGCGACCGATTGATCGTGGGGTTGAACAGTGATCGCTCCGTCAAGGCTCTGAAAGGGGAAAAACGCCCCATCAATAGAGAAGAAGACCGAGCCCACGTTTTGGCCGCGCTGCGAGCCGTGGATCTGGTGGTCGTTTTCGATGAGGACACTCCGGAAAAACTTTTGTCCGAACTCCAGCCTCAGTTTTTGGTCAAGGGTGGAGATTACAAGGCGGACCAGCTTCCTGGACGCCAATGGGTGGAGGAAGTCGTTATTCTACCCCTCCTTCCAGGGCGCTCCACCACGGAAGCAATCCGCCGCCTGGAGAATATAAAAAACAGCGAGCTCTGAAACGATCTTGTTAGGGAGGTATCGGGGGGCCAGTGAGGCTGCTTTTGGCCGATAAGCAGAAAGCCAGCGACGAAGGAGCTGTGCGAATCGCTTAGTTTCTTCATCAACGGGCTCCGCCTTCCCTGAATCAACGGGCTCCGCCCTCCCTGAACCAACGGGCTCCGCCCTCCCTAAATCAACGGGCTCCGCCTTCCCTGAACCAACGGGCTCCGCCCTTCCCTGAACCAACGGGCTCCGCCTTCCCTAAATCAACGGGCTCCGCCTTCTCTGAATCAACGGGCTCCGCCCTCCCTGAACCAACGGGCTCCGCCCTCCTGAGCTTGAACAATTACCGATCTTTTTATAATGATAATGTCTCGTTCATGCTTCCTGTGCGGTACCCCAGCAGGTCCAGGGAGACGTAGGCAAAGCCGATCCGTTTGAACTGAGCGTACAACGTCTCTCGAACCGCGCGATCTTGGAGAACCCCGAACCCTTCTTCATCGGTTTCGATGCGGGCCAAGTTGTCGTGATGTCTTACACGTACCTGGCGGAGTCCCAAATCTAGAAGAAGTTGTTCCGCCTGATCCACTCTCTTCAGCCGCTCCTCGGTGATGCTTTCCCCGTAAGGAAAACGGGAGGAAAGGCAGGCAAAAGACTGTTTGCTCCAGGTAGAAAGCCCCATCTCCCTGGAGAGGGCGCGGATTTCTGCCTTGGCCAGCTCCGCGTAGCGCAAGGGGCTTTTGACTCCTTGCTCTTGAACCGCGATCAAACCCGGCCGGTAGTCCCCATTGTCGTCCATATTGGAACCCTCGGCGACATTGGCAATATGGTGTCCCCGCGCAACCTCCCATATTTTCGTGAACAGCTCGTTTTTGCAAAGGTAGCAGCGGTTGGTGGGGTTCTGTGAGAACCCCTCGATATCGAGTTCCTCGGAGTCGCAGATGACGTGTGTGATGTTCTCCCGCTCGCAGAAGGCCTTCGCTTCGTTGAGTTCGCGAACCGGAAAGGAACAGGAGCGCGCCGTAACGGCCATAGTTTGGGAACCCAGCACATCGTGAGCCGTCTTAAGCAAAAAAGTGGAGTCCACACCTCCAGAAAAGGCCACGGCCACGCTTCCCAACTGGAACAGATATTCTTTCAATGTTTCGTGCTTCCGGTGGATCTCCCTATCGTCTTGATTAAAAACCTCATTGAAAACCTTTTGCAGAACATCCATAAATGAACCCAACCTCCTGTGCCGTGATGGGCACCTATGCAAAAAAATTTTTCGGCATTCGTGACTATACCCGTTATTTTACCTCTTTAAAAAATTATCTGGAATTCAGGATTATATACAATGATATACAATTGAGACATACCTCCGAACTCATCCGGACTCATCGGAAAGCCCAAATGTCATCGACAAGCAAATGGTCGAGAGTTTTGATATGCTTCTTCAAAATCCCATCAGTTCTCATATTGGGGCGCATATCACAGTTTGGGGCGCATATCACAGTAATAAACTCCGTCGAGAGGATTCAGCCTGCCCAATGGACAATTTGAGATAAAGTCATCTGATCGACTCTCTCCTTTTTGCGTTGGCTTTATCAAATTCAATCCATTCCTCAACAGAACGATACATGACATTATCTAACCGCTCAATAGCCCATTCGTTATATTCAAAATTATTATCACAACCAATCCATTTTCTACCTAACTGCTCGGCGACAACTAAGGTGGTTCCAGATCCGGAAAAAGGGTCCAGTACAACGTCGAAAGGATTCGATGATGCCAACAAAATTTTCCTAAGAAGTTCTTCTGGCTTTTGTGTTGGATGATTTGTTTTTTCTGGCATCCCATTACAGATTGTGGGTATCTCAAAAACGTCTTTCGGTTTCGCTCCCATAGGGTGCGGCCTCCACAAAGTTGTGGTTTTGCGTCCATTTCCGTATTGGCTCGTTTCAGCCTGCGGGTGTGACGGGTATTTTAATGTGTGTGCCCCGTATGGAATCCGAACATCGTCAACATTCATTTTATAGTTTTTAGACTTGCGAAGGTGCAATATACTTTCATGGGAACGTCCCCAATCATTTCCCATATTTGCTTTGTTTTTATAAGACCAAATAAGCCATTTACAACCCGCGAAATACTTCATGGCGGGATGCTTGATATCGGCAAGGATCTCGCTAAAACCACAAACATATAATGATCCGGCAGGCTTCAAAATACGAGAGGCTTCTTTAATCCATTGTATTGACCAAGCAATGTATTCTTCCTGTGAATCAAATTTATCCCAATCGGCTTTCTTGATGTTATATGGCGGATCGGCAAATAACACATCGATAGATTCATCATAAATTGTTTTTAGCCAACTAACGCTATTGTGAGTAAAAAGCAAACCGTTTCGATGGCTATAGGTTGGCAATATAATCTCATATGAAGTTTTGCCGAATATATCTCTATATAGCGTCGATTCAGCAGCCGGAATGACATAGTCATTTGTCATTTTTAAAACCATCTTCTGAACATTACTTCTTGTTTTAACTGGCATTTTTTTCACCCCCCCTATCGACAAGTAGGCGATGCCGTTTTTCTGTCACTCTACACTATCTGAGCGGACTCAACGGACTCAACGGACGGACTCAACGGACTCAACGGACGGACTCAACGGACTCAACGGACTCAAGCAAGCTGATGATATCACATAGACCTCATCATAGACCTCATCGAAGGCTACAGCGATATCTTTCACCGCAAGACTCAGGTGACAATCGGGAGCGCTGCCGCGCATTACCCCAATCATACAGGGGCAAGTTTGGAGAAGATCGCCAATGGAGTATAATGCTATAAGGATTTATTGTAAATGTTCGAGTCCAAGGAGTTTTGATTGTGCCAAGGTATGAGGTTTGAACGCTTACGATTTATCCATACATTCCGAATAGGCGGAGGTTTCCAGCGAAGTGATAGGGTATTATGAAAAATTGCAAAAGCAAAGCAAGGTATTGACTTCACGGATGACTGAAGGAGTGGTTTTCCTGCGGCGTTTCGTGGGCGCTCCGCGCCAAGTGGGTAGCGTCATACCCAGCTCGCCCTTTTTGACAAGGGCGGTGATGGATAGAATTGTGTGGGACGACGCACGGTATGTAGCGGAGCTGGGCGCTGGCACGGGAGTTTTCACCCGAGCCATCGTGCGAAATCTGAAATCGGGGGGGAACGTGTTGGTGTTCGAGATCGATCCGGCCTTGAGAAACATCATCGAAAAGGAACACGACAGTCTCAAAGTCTACGACGATGCCCAGAAATTGCCGGAGATCATGGAGGAACGGAATATCCGGCAGTTGGACTACATCGTTTCCAGCTTGCCTTTCGCGGTACTGCCGCCGCGCGTGACGGCCTCCATTCTCGATGCTGTGGACAAATGCCTGAAGCCCGGCGGAAAGCTGGTCGCTTATCAATACTCCAGGCACATGAAACCCTACTTTGAGAAACGTTTTGGAAGCGTGAAAATATCTTTCGTCCTGCGCAACGTTCCTCCCGCTTTTCTCTACGAGTGTACGAAAGCCCACAAATGAGGAGTCTCGAAAATATGGATATCGACATTGAACAAGACGTCCAGCAAGACGTTCGGCAGGACGTTAAGCTGAATATTGAGCCAGGGGCTTTTCGACTCGGTTCGGGGTTACGTTTCACACCGCTTTCTATGGCCCGCAGAGAAGAATATTCCGCGCTCTTCGCGCTTTCCAGTGAAAAAGCTTCGGACTATTCTTTCATCAATATATGGGGCTGGTCGGAAGAGCGGCGGTATGAGTGGGCGTTCGATCACGACCTCTGTTGGCTGCGACTGGCCAACGGCGTGGAACCCATCTACTGGGCCCCGGTGGGCGACTGGAACCGTTCCGATTGGGCAGATGTTCTCGACAACACCGTCGCTCCCGGTACAGTTTTCGAGCGTGTTCCCCAGGGCCTGGCGGACATTTGGACAGAGCGGCTCCAAGGGCGCGTCCACCTGGAAGAGCAACGCTCCGAGTGGGAATACCTTTACAGTTGCGAGAAAATGGTCTCTCTCTCCGGCAATAAGATGCACAAAAAGAAAAATCTGCTAAACCAGTTTCAAAAACTCTACAACTACACCTACTCCCCCATCTGTTTCAAGTGTATCGGGGCCATACGTGACATGCAGCAGGAGTGGTGCGAGTGGCGAGGCTGTGAGGAGTCGCCAGGCTTGGTAGCGGAAAACATCGCGATCGCACGGGTCCTGGATCAATGGGAAAACTTACCCGGCATTTTGGGCGGTTCCCTTTCGATCGAGGGCAAGACGATCGCCTACACCGTCGCCGAGGACTTGGGCAACGGCACAGTGGTCATCCACTTTGAAAAGGGTTTGGACAGCTACAAGGGTGTGTACCAGGCCATCAATCAGATGTTCCTGGCTCATACCTCCGGTTTTGATACCGTGAACCGAGAACAGGACATGGGCTCTCCAGGGATCCGACAGGCCAAGGAGTCCTATAACCCTATAGGTTTTCTGAAAAAATACCGAGCCTATTGGCAGGGTTAAATAGTTATAGGTAGTTATTAGTACACTAAAAAATCACTAATAGTTTTACGGCATAAAACGGGAAAGGATGTCGCCATATGTTGACTGTAGAAGAAATGCAGGAATTGAACGCGGGGATTCTCGTGCCCCAGGAGGTGGAATCCTTCCCTAGCCTTGTACCTATCGAAGTACCCATCGAAACAAATCAGGGACAGAGCGAGGACCTGACGCGGAAATTGAACGACATAACGCAACAATACAACCATTTGAGCATGCGTTACAAGCATGTACTGGAAGAACGAGACGAGATGTCCACTCAGATAGCGGAGTTTCGCCGCAGGATCTCGAACGAGAGTGAAGCCCGTGTCCAGTATAAAGCCGAGGCTCTGAGGCTGTTGGGAAAACTGGTGGACGAGGAACATAGCCTTCGCGAGTCAGTTGGGAGCTTACCCGCCGATGGCGATCTCTACGCCCGGCACAATAAGTTCGTCAAGGCGTTTTTCAATCTTATGCCTGACGAGCAGAAAATGCCATAAAAGCAATTTTAATCCCGACCCCCTTTCCCTCTGCGTTTAGGAGGGAAAGGGAGTTTACAGGTTTTCGTCAAACCTGCTTTCGTCAAACCTGCCTTAATGTCTCTCGATGGCGTCGGCGACAATTTGTCGAGCTTCGTTTTGCAGTTGTCTTAAGTGATTTTCTCCCATAAAACTTTCGGCGTAGATCTTATAAAGATCTTCCGTTCCCGACGGTCGCGCGGCAAACCATCCGTTCTCGGTAACGACTTTTAGTCCGTCGATGGGGGCGCCGTTGCCTGGGGCCTCAGTGAATTTGGCTCGGATCTTTTCCCCAGCAAGAGTGTCCGCCCGCACCATTTCAGGCGAGAGCTTGCTGAGAATTGCCTTTTGTTCGGGTGTGGCGGGAGCGTCGATGCGCTCATAAAAAGGCGTCCCGTAAAGCTGAGTCAGGTCGGCGTAGTGTTGCGCCGGGTCTTTCTCCGTCACCGCCGTGATTTCCGCGGCCAACAGATCCATGATAAACCCGTCTTTGTCTGTGGTCCAGGTGGTTCCATCCCCGCGCAGGAAGGAAGCTCCCGCGCTTTCTTCACCACCGAACCCTAGAGTCCCATCCAACAACCCGTCCACAAACCACTTAAAGCCCACCGGCACCTCTTGGAGTCGGCGCCCTAAAGATTTCGCCACTTTGTCAATGATCGAACTTGACACCACGGTCTTTCCCACCGCGGCGTTCTTATTCCAGGCGAGGCGCGTTTTAAAAAGATGTTGTATCGCCACGGCCAAGTAAGCGTTGGGGTTCATCAGACCCGATGGCGTCACGATACCGTGGCGGTCGAAGTCAGTGTCGTTTCCGAAAGCCACGTCAAACCGGTCCTTCATCGCCACCAGACTTGCCATCGCCCAGGGGGAAGAACAGTCCATACGGATTTTGCCATCGTGATCCAAGGTCATAAAGCTAAAGGTAAAATCCACACCTTTGTTCACGATCTCTAGGTTTTTCAGCCCGTAAATACTGGAAATGGGTTCCCAGTACCCTACTCCAGAGCCACCCATAGGATCGACCCCAATACGCACGTCCGACTCTCGAATCACGTCCATGTCCACTACGTGGCGCAGGTCATGGACGTAAGGGAGAACATAATCGTAAAAACGGGTCGTTGGAGCGTAAAGAGCTTTCTCGAAGGGCAGCCGGCGAATCTGTTCTCCAGAGGCGATCAACTCGTTGGCGCGGTTCTGTATCGCCATCGTAATCTCTGGAGAAGCGGGACCGCCGCTGGGTGGATCGTACTTGATACCTCCGTCGTTTGGCGGGTTGTGGGACGGCGTGATCACCAGTCCGTCGGCCGTACCGCTGTCCTTGCGCTCCCGATTCCAGACCAGAATAGCGCGAGAGATGACCGGTGTCGGCGTATAGCTGAGGTTGTTCTGGACGACTACCTCCACATTGTGGGCGGACAGCACCTCTACACAGGTGCGAAGGGCGGGCTCGGACAAGGCGTGGGTGTCCATGCCGACGAAGAGGGGTCCGGTGATTCCTGCCGCTTTGCGGTGTTCCGCCACCGCCTGAGCGATGGCCATAATATGCGCTTCGTTGAAGTTGTTTCGTGATGATGACCCGCGATGACCCGACGTTCCGAACGCCACACGATGGGACGGTTCAGCGGGGTCGGGTCTGTTCGTGTAATATTCGCTGACGAGACGAGGAATGTTGACCAACATCTCCGGGGAAACAGGTTTTCCCGCTTGCGGTGATACACTCATGTGAACAGTCCTCCTTTTATCAAATGATCGAACGGTCTCATTTTCTATTCACTTTTCTCCACCCTATTCACGCGCTTTTTTCCGGTATTTCTCGGACGGAAATCCATCAACGCGACCTCTCACATCTCGTTGCCATTATACATGAGGGCGGCGAGGGTTTCTTCCGAGTCATCACTCGTTACCTGTCTAGAACGCGAGCATCGCGCGGATCCTGGATTCTCATCTGGAATCTTTAGGAAAACGATGGCATAATGTAACTTATTATTAACTTTTTTGCAGGGGTGATGGACGTGAGGATATCGACGAAAGGCCGCTACGCTCTGCGGATGCTTTTAGATTTGGCGGAGCACGGAAACGACGATTTCGTGGCTTTGAGGGACGTGGCAGAAAGACAGGGCATTTCCAAAAATTACCTCGAACAAATTATAACGCTTTTGAAAAACGCCGACGTTTTGAAAACGGCCCGAGGTTTTCAAGGTGGCTACAAACTCGCGAAAACCCCTGACTTCTACACTGTGGGATCCATCCTTCGGTTGACAGAGGGCAGCCTGGCCCCCGTGGCCTGTGTGGAAGACGACGAGGTTTGTAACCGCAGCAACGAATGTATGACATTGAAGGTCTGGCAGGGATTAGGCAAGGTTATCACGGACTATCTAGATGGCATCACCCTCCAAGATATGCTAGACGAACACCACAAACAAGATGGTGGACAATATTACATATGAGGCCACTGAGGCCGCCGTTTGTCGCGACAACGCGAAATCCAACGATGCGAAATCCATCAATATTAGCGGCATTGACAGGAAGCATAGAGAGTCCTATTATATCTTACTAAGTTTATATGTTTAAAATACATAGAGCGAGGGAAGGCGGCATGCAGGGTATTTTACGAAAGCTGTTAATATCCAGGTTTTGTAGCGGGCAAAGGTGTTGTCGTCCGGGTGACCTTGCTTCCGGCACCCCCCATGTTGTTGAATGGGCGGTCTGAAAGAAAGATTCGAAGGAAGGACTCGAAAAGGATGAGTTTTCTAATTTTTCTAGTTTGGAGCGCATCATGAAAGCCGCATTTGCTGTCGTTGCGACAAAAGGAGATTATTCTTATGCCAGTATATTCTAAAATCACGGATTTAATCGGTCAAACCCCGCTGTTAGAGTTGGCGAGGTATGGAGCGCAAAACGGAGTTTCTGCCAGACTCGTGGCGAAGTTGGAGTATTTCAACCCAGCCGGAAGCGTCAAGGACCGCATCGCCAAGGCCATGATCGACGACGCGGAAGCCAAGGGTTTGCTGAAACCCAACGCGGTTATCATTGAGCCTACCAGCGGCAATACGGGCATCGGCTTGGCCGCCGTGGCCGCGGCCAGGGGGTATCGAATCATCCTGACTATGCCGGAGACCATGAGCGTGGAGCGTCGCAACCTTCTCAAAGCCTATGGGGCGGAGCTGGTGCTCACGGAGGGAGCCAAGGGCATGAAGGGGGCCATCGCCAAAGCTGATGAACTGGCGGCGTCCACGCCTGGCGGCTTCATACCGAGTCAGTTCACCAATCCAGCTAATCCTGCCATCCATCGGGAGACCACCGGTCCCGAGATCTGGGAGGACACTGACGGCCAAATCGACGTTTTTGTCTCTGGCATCGGTACGGGTGGCACAATCACGGGAGCGGGAGAGTTTCTGAAGTCGAAGAACCCGAAGCTACAGATCGTGGCCGTGGAGCCCGCGGGCTCTCCTGTGCTTTCCAAAGGGACGCCCGGCGCCCACAAGATCCAGGGGATTGGAGCAGGTTTCATTCCTGAGGTGTTGAGCACCTCCATCTACGACGAGATCATCGCCGTAGAGGACAAAGACGCCTTCAACGTAGGGCGAGAGATTGCCAGAACAGAGGGGCTTCTGGTGGGTATTTCATCGGGAGCAGCGCTCTGGGCCGCCACCCAGGTAGGCAAACGCTCTGGAAACGCTGGGAAGACGATTGTGGCGTTGCTGCCGGATACCGGGGAGCGTTACCTCTCAACGCCCATGTTCGCGGAGTGACTTAACGTTTTTTAAAAGAACGTTTTTTAAAGAATGAATCGAAACGCGATGATCGCTATGAGCGGCGGCGTGGATAGTTCTGTCGCTGCTCATTTAATGAAGGAGAACGGCTTCGATTGCGTTGGCGTCACAATGAAGCTGTTCTCTAATGAGAACATTGGGATCGACCGAGACGACGTCTGTTGTTCGCTGAAGGACACGGACGATGCTCGCGGTGTGGCTTATCGCTTGGGGATTCCTCACTATGTCTTCAATTTTTCAAAAGACTTCATCGAGCAGGTGATCCGAAGATTCGTGGAGGCTTACGAGAAGGGCCTCACTCCAAACCCTTGCATCGATTGTAATCGTTATATCAAGTTCGAAAAGCTCTTCCTGCGGGCCAAGGAGCTGGAGTACTCTTTCTTGGTGACGGGACACTATGCTCGAATCGAGAAGGACGGCGCGGAGGGGCGATTCCTTTTGTTGAAAGCCCTGGACGATACGAAGGACCAGAGTTACTTTCTCTACTCCATGACCCAGGAGCAGTTAGCCCATACACTGTTTCCTCTGGGAGGGCTTCGGAAGAAAGAGGTGCGGGAGATTGCTTTGGCCCAGGGCTTTCTCAACGCGCGAAAACGAGAGAGTCAGGATGTTTGTTTCGTCTCGAAGGAAAGCTACACGGACTTTATCAGACATTACAGAGGTAACCCCTCCAAGGAAGGAAACTTTGTAGACCTGGAGGGCAACGTCCTGGGGCGGCACAAGGGATTGATCTGTTATACCATCGGACAGAGGAAGGGCTTGGGCATCGCTTTTGCTCGTCCTCTTTATGTCTGTGCCAAAGACCCGGCGATGAACACGGTGACGCTGGGAGAAGATCAATTTTTGTACTCCAAGGTCCTGTTCGCTCACTCGCTCAACTGGATTTACACTCCGCCTTCATCGACGCTGAGGGTTCGAGCAAGGACTCGCTACAGACAGGTCGAACAGTGGGCTACGGTGGAGCGGACCGGAGAGGACACAATACGGGTTGAGTTCGACGAACCTCAACGCGCCATCGCCGCCGGCCAGGCGGTCGTTCTTTACGACGAGGATCGAGTTGTGGGGGGCGGAACGATTCTTTGACCTGTTTTTTTCTGTTTTTGACGATTGCTTCTAGAGTCTGGTAGATGATTCATACGCGTTTCAATAACTGCTGACGTTATAGCCGAAAACCAAGGCCGTGCGGTGGCTGTTAACCCAGTTATCCGAACGGTTGTGACCTTCTAGTTGTGACCTTCTAGTTGTAACCTTCTATGAAATACTATGCGAGAAATACTATGCGAAAAGTATCTGCTAGGTTATAAGTAGGTATGAGTACGCTGAAAGGATCGGAATGGTTGAACACCATGAACAGTCAAAATTTGTCCACGAAGCTGATACACACCGGCGACGGCCAGGTTTGTAAAGAGCTGGCGAAGACCGCGTCTGTCCCCGAAACGTTCCCTATCTACTTGACTTCTGTTTTCTCCTTCGACGACGTGCCGTCAGTGGACGCGATTTACGAGGGAGAGGCGGATGGCTATATCTACTCCAGATCGGCGAATCCCAACGCGGACGCGGTTTCTCGGATTCTAGCCGCAGCGGAGGGTGGAGAGAAGGCTCTCGTGTTCTCCTCCGGCATGGCCGCCATCACGACCTCAATCTTATCTTTCGTCAAGTCCGGAGATCACATAATCGCGTCCAACGTTCTCTATGGCGGCGTGTACGATTATTTAGCCAACGAGCTGCCTCGCTTTGGCGTGGAGGTCACCTTTGTCAATCTTCTGAGAGAGGATCTGGCTGCCAGCTTCCGCCCCAATACGAAACTACTCTACACAGAAACGATCAACAACCCCCTTATGGAGGTTCCCGACATCGCCGCGGCGGCGAAAACAGCACACGAGGGAGGAGCTCTGCTGTTGGTGGATAACACCTTCGCGACCCCTGTGCTGGTGAAACCTCTCTCGCTGGGGGCGGACGTGGTTTTGCACAGCGCCACCAAGTATCTGGGGGGGCACAGCGACATCACGGCCGGGGTCGCGGTGACCCGCGCCGAACTCGCCGAGACGATCAAAAGATTTCAAGTGCTGTACGGGGCCGTGCCAAGCCCGATGGATTGTTGGCTGCTGGCCAGAAGTTTGCGCACTCTTGAGCTGCGGGTGGAAAAACACTCGAAAAACGCTCTAGCCGTGGCGCGGTTCTTGGACTTCCATCCCAAGGTGGAAAAAGTGTTTTATCCTGGACTTCCTTCCTCTCCGTCGCATGAACGGGCAAAGCGTCAGTTCGCCCAGGAGCGCTACGGCGGAATGCTCAGCGCTGACGTGAAAGGCGGAGTGGCGGAGGCATCCGCCCTGATCAAGGCCTTGAGCATGATTTCTTTTGTTCCCAGCCTCGCCGGGACTGCCACCACAGTATCTTATCCAGTCAAGACGTCTCATCGCTTCTACGACAAAGAAGAGCTGGACAAAACTGGGATCGCGCAGGGACAGCTCCGCTTTTCTATCGGTCTGGAAGACGAAAACGACATTATCGAGGATTTTTCCCAGGCCTTGGAGAAAATTTAAAATTTGAATATAGGGAGCAGATTTTTTATGCCGGGAAGTGAGCGATCAGAGCTAAAGCGAAAAATCAAGCGTGAGGCCCAAAAGTTGGGGATGAACCTCGTGGGCGTGGCTAGCGTGGAGCGCTGGGAGGAGTACCGGGAAACGGACCAGGCTTTTTTCCCAACAGATATTTGGCCCTGGAGCCGTGTGGTGATCGTGATGGGTGTACAAATTTTCCTTCCCATGATCGAGACGACGCCCTCGGTAGTTTACTCCGAACTTTACAACACAACAAACCGGCTGCTGGACGAGGTCGCCTATCGACTCGCGAACTTCTTGAATACGTTGGGGCACAGGGCTTTCTTTTTCCCCAGGGACTGTTACGGCGACATCTCGGTGCTGGTCCGAAAACCGGAGGCTGCTTTCTCCCACGTTCTGGCGGGGAAGTATGCGGGGTTGGGTAGCATCGGCTTCAACCACACCCTCCTGACCCCGGAGTACGGCCCCCGAGTGAGACTTGTTTCAGTGCTCTCGGATGTAGAACTGCCACCGGACAAAGTGATCGAAAAAGATCTGTGCTTTCAATGCGGCGTCTGCAAAAAAAATTGCCCGGTGGGCGCTTTCACGACAATCCCCCGGGCAGTGGTAGCGGATATGAACAAGAATAAATGCGCGGAATATCATCAGAAGCTCAAAAACGAACTGCGCTACCCCTGCGGCGTTTGTACTATGGTCTGTCCCGTGGGCAGGGATCGCCAGATTTACGGGCATTCTTCCGTGACAAAGGAGGGCATTGCCCATTGTCAAAATTTCGGGTCGAAAAACGCCGTAGGAAAAAACGACTTAAAAAAATTGGCATAATGACAGAAACAAATTCCCGGCGTGTATTGAATGCCTCACCGGGAATTTTCTGAATAATTTGATCTGAATAATTCGATCTGAATAATTCGACTGGACATTTTCCCTGACGCTTGACACATCTGCTACAAGGGAAGGTTTTCTAAGACCAAGGAATACCGTTTAAATTTGGTTCAGGATATTCAATAACGGTTGAATCTCGCTGGTTATACGCAGTCGAACCGCGCTTTTATCCAGGCCAACGTCCTCTCCCCTTTCGGTCAAAACACCTTTTTTCCTGAGTTCGCTATACAAGTCGCCACCGATGCAAAAACGTTATAATTCCTAAGGCTTAAATTCGAGCACACCGAAAAACTACATAAAAATACTCCGCTTTCCATTCTGAGAATTCGTCTGAGAATTCGTCTTAAAACTCGTCTTAGAACTCGTCTTAGAACTCGGAAAGAATCTATCGGTTATCACTAACTTGATTCCTCTTCGTTCTGCTTGATAAGTCAGTTCTTGCCTGAACTCATAAAGATTCTGCTCTGCTATAGCTCTTGATAGATGTTTATTTTCATCATTTCCGCGTGCTGCTCGAATTGTTAAGTTTTACTAAAACATTTGGAACTACTTCGTCTTTTGCATGTTCAAAGAAGTTCGCTACTCTTCTCCGGTTCTAAGAGCTTTCACTCATGAACTCCTCATACTTTCGTATGAGCGCAGACTATATCTTCATCTCTGCAAATTTATAAATCTATAAATTCATAAATCTATAAACAGAGAGCCTACCTTTTCGGGACACTTATCCCTACTCCCTTCCGGGATAGTCGTTGAACGTTCTCCTTGTTCGGAGCTTCGCTGCTGAAGACCCATTGTTAAAGTGTTTAGAGTTACCTCGTGCACCATCTCGAAGATTTTTT